>JAJTXO010000308.1 GCA_021463315.1 Caldilineales bacterium
ACCGGGGTCGAGACTTCCGAAGTCTGCGCAGGTTTGTTCAAAACGAGCTCACAGTCCATAAGACTTCGGAAGTCTTCCCCAATCTATTGAGATGATACTCCAAGGCCGCTTCGATTCATTTGACGCGCAGGTGATTCTGTGTAGAATGAGGGCCGTTGGTTATTCCCCGCTTCGATCCGTTCAGCCCCACTGCTGCCTCTGAACCAGGGACCAGCGCCGCGGATCACTTCTGTCAGCTTTGTGTAAGACGGCCGCGCGATTGGCGCGTCCATCGGCGCAGGCGCCAAGCGCTTGAATTGTCAGTCAGGTGAGGAGGTCAACAGTCCGCAGAGATCGACGATTCCATTCCAGCCCCCTATCTCTCCGCCAGCCCTGAGCCCGGATCCGTACAGGCGCGTCCGGTTTCAACCAACACCCCAAGGAGTGTCAGCTTCATCATGCAACGCAAGAAAATCCTCTATCTGTTGGCTGTGGTAGTCCTGCTGGTTTCCATGCTGCCGCTGGGCGCCGTTGCCCAGGAGGCGTCTCCGACTCCGCTGCAAATCGAGGAGTTCGCGGCCTCCGACGACAAGGCGCTGGACGGCGCCGGCGCGGCCGGTTCGGCTCTCCCCATGCTGGCCCCCGACGGCATGAGCCTCTTCAACGAGACCGAGCCCAACGACAGCGCCGCCACCGCCAACGCGCTGCCCGGCAGCCAAGCCGTGGTCCTCGGCCTCATCCCGCCCGGCGACTACGACTATTTCTCCTTTACCGCCAACGCCGGCGATCGCGTCTACGCCGCGGTGCAGACCCAGTGGTCCAACGCTTCCGGCGACTCGCGGCTGGACGTCATGGCCAGCGACGGCGTGACCTCGCTGGAGTACGACGACGACAGCGGCGTATTTTCGGGTCTCGCGTCGGCCATTGCCGGCACGATCATCCCCACCACCGGCACCTACTACGTGCGTGTCTACGGCTACAGCACCACCACGGTGATCACTCCCTACCACCTGCACGTGCGGGTGCAGAGCGGGTCGCCTACGGCCGAGGTGGAGCCCAACAACGACCTGGCCACAGCCACGCCGCTGGCAGCCTCGCAATGGATGAGCGGCACCATCACCGCCATCGCCGATCCCGACCTCTTCTCCTTCACCCTCAACGCCGGCGACTCGGTGTTCCTGGGGCTGGACATGGATCCGGGCCGCGTCGCCAGCAACACCAACTGGAACGGCCGGCTGGGCTTTGGTCTGTTCAACAACAACATCCTGGTGGCCAACGACAGCGGCACCGTCAAGCCGCACGCCGAAGCTTTCTTCTTCACCGTGCAGCAGGCGGGCACCTACTACGCCTACGTCGACAGCACCTCAGCGACCGGCCTGGGCCCCAACGCCCGCTACCACCTGAGCGTCAGCATTTATCCCAAGGCGGTCCAGAACAACTGCACCACCTTTACCAACAGCGACGTGCAGGTCATCGGCCCCGGCGCCGGCACAACCACGTCGACCATCACAGTGCCTCCGACGGTGACCTCGTCGATCACCGACATCAACGCCACCATTGTGCTGACCCACACCAACATGCCAGACCTGGACGTGACGCTGGTCGGCCCCACCGCGGCCAACACGGCGCTGTTCACCGATGTCGGCGCCACTGCCCAGCAGCAGATGAACGTCGGCCTGGACGACCAGGCGGCGCTGCCCATCGGCCCCTTCACCGTGGTCTCGGGCATGGTCAACCAGCCGGAGATGCCCGGGCGGCTGGCCACCTTCAACGGCACGCCGGCCGGCGGCACATGGACCTTGCAGCTCGCCGACGACCTGGCCGCCAACGGCGGCCGCTTGCAGAGCTGGAGCCTGGAGATCTGCGGCGATCCGCCGCCGGCCTACGGCATCGAGCTGGTCAAGACCGTCGGCACAGTGCCCGCGGTGTGCGCCGCCACCGACACGGTCACCGTTCCGCCCGGCGCCGACGTCTACTACTGCTACACGGTGCGCAACACCGGCCTGAATGCGGTCGACGTGCATGACCTGGTGGACAGCGAGCTGGGCACGCTCTTCACCGGCATGAACCTCGTCCTGGCTCCCGGCGCGACCTACTCGTATATCGAGCAGGCCACGGTCTACGACACGGTGACCAATACCGGCACCTGGACAGCTTACAGCGGCGCCAACTCGGCCACCGCCAGCGACACGGCGACCGTCAACGTGCGCGCCATGTCGTGCCCGGTTGGCTACAATCCGGTCGCCGTGGACTACACCTTCTTCGACAACCCCTTCCCGCCGGCTGGCTGGACCGTCACCAACAGCACCACCGGCTGTAATGCCGCTGGCGGCGTGCCGCAGTGGACCAACCAGGTCCCGGACCCCGGCACAGACGGCAACCTGACCGGCGGCAGCGGCCCCTTCGCCGACGCCGACAGCGATGCCTGCGGTTCCGGCAACGTCATGGACACCACCATGACCACCGGCCTGCTGGACTTCACCGGCATGATCAGCCCGACGGTGTCGTATAACACCGACTACAACGACCTCAGCACCGGCGCCGCGACCGATCGCGGGCTGCTGGACGTCAGCACCGACGGCGGCTTTACGTGGACGAACCTGCTGACCTGGGACGAGGACCACCGCGGCCCGCTGCTGGTGACCCAGGCGCTGACCGGCGCGGCGGGCGACAACGACGTGCAGGTGCGCTGGCACTACGCCCAGGCTGCCTACACCTGGTGGTGGCAGGTGGACGACGCCTTCATCACCGCCTGCGAGCCGGTCCCCGCCAATCCGGCCATCGCGCTGGAAAAGACCGTCGGCACGGATCCCACCGTCTGCGCGGCCACCGACCAGATCACCGTGCCGGCAGGCACTGATGTGACCTACTGCTACACGGTGGAGAACACCGGCGACGTCACCTTCGACACCCACAACCTGGTGGACAGCGAGCTGGGCACGCTGCTCAGCAACTTCCCCTACACCCTGTCCCCTGGCGCGTCGACCTTCATCACCGAGACCACGACCATCAACGTCACCACGGTCAACACCGCCACCTGGACCGCCTCCAACGTGGCTGGCCCTTCGGTGCAGGCCAGCGACACGGCCACGGTGACCGTGCAGATTCCGGCGGGGCCGCCGTTGGCCTGCAACGCGCCGCTGGTCGGCTTCGAGGATGGCGCCTTCCCCACCGGCTGGTACACCACGTCGCTGGCTCTGCCGGCCGGGCAGTGGGTGGTCTCCACAGACAACAGCAGCGGCTTCTGGAATCCCGGCCCGGCGCCCGAAGGGGTCTACTACGCCTCAGCCAACGACGACCTGTCTGGCTTTGGCAGCAACGGCAGCGCTGACTACCTGTACACCAACATCATCGACCTGTCGGGCTACACGTCGGCCACACTGAACTTCTGGTACTACTTCAACGGCGACTTTAGTCATGCGGCGGGCGGCGTCGAGGTGAGCGGCGACGGCGGAACGACCTGGGACGGCCAGCTCGTCCTGCCCATCGGCCCGAGCTGGCAGACCTACGCGTTGAACCTGGACGCCTATGCCGGCAACGCCAACGTTCGGGTGCGCTTCCATTCCGACGACGGCGGCTTCTGGGCCTCCGGCTACGCCATCGATGGCGTGGCGTTGGCCTGCGGCCAGGGCCAACCACCCAACATCGACGTCGACCCGCTGAGCATGACCAGCACGCAGGCGACCAACACCACCACCCAGCAGACGCTGACCGTGGCCAACACCGGCGGCGGCACGCTGAACTGGAACATCGCCGAGGAGCCGGATGCCCTGCTCCCGGTCCACGTCTATGGGCCGATGGCCAAGGTAATGGCGCAGTCCGGCGGCAGCGCCCAGCCCAGCGGAGCGATCACGGCCAGCGGCCCGGCCGCCGGCGCGGTGACCCCCTACGCCGGCCCCAACGTGGTGCTGTACGACCAGACCGACAACGCCGGTCCCGACTCCATCACCTCGCAGGACTTCGAGGCGGTCAACGACGCCTACGACAACCAGGCCGCCGATGACTTCGTGATCCCGGCCGGCGACGGCTCGTGGACCATCGACGAAATCTACGTCCCTGGCGCCTACTGGAATGGAACCGGCCTGGCCCCCGCGGTGAACGTCTACTTCTATCAGAACAGCGGCTCGCTGCCTGGCGCACAGGTCTACAGCGCGGTCGGTCTCGTGCCCACCGACAACGGCCTGGGCACCTTCACCATCGCGTTGACCACCCCGGCCGTGCTGCCCTCGGGGACGTACTGGGTGTCGGTGCAGGCGAGGATGGACTTCTCGGCAGGCGGCCAGTGGGGCTGGACAGAGCGCACCGTGCAGTCCAACAGCGCCTCCGCCTGGCAGAACCCCGGCGGCGGCTTCGCCACCTCCTGCTCGAGCTGGGGCCCGCGGGTCGCGACCTGCGCCGTGGGAGGCCCCGATCCTGACCTGGTGTTCCGCCTGAGCGGCAGCATTGGCGGCGCAGTGCAGACCTGCAGCGCGCCGTCGGACGTGCCGTGGCTCAGTGAAGCGCCCACCAGCGGCGCCAACGCCGGCGGAACCGACACCGACGTGACCGTCACCTTCGACTCCACCGGCCTGCTGCCCGGTGTCTACAACGCCAACCTGTGCGTCACCAGCGACGATCCTAACCCCGGCCCCGGCAACGAGACCGACCTGGTGATCGTGCCGGTGACGCTGACGGTGGAGGAGGGCGGCGTCTGCACGCCCGGCCAGACTGTCTACTTCAGCGACTTCGAGGCTGACAGCGGCGGCTGGACCGAGACCGGCTACGGCGAATGGGAGTGGGGCGCCCCGGTGCCTGGCGTCTATCAGGGCTGCGATAGCACGCCGCGACCGGAACCGGCCGGCGCGTACTCCGGCGTCAACGTCTGGGGCACCAACCTGGACGGCTGCTACGCCAACAGCGGCCAGGAAAGCGTTCTGGTGAGCCAGACCTTCGACTTCAGCGCTGTGCAGGCGCCCATCAACCTGGACTGGCAGCAGTGGTACGAGATCTTCACCACCTTCGACAAGGGTGAGGTCTACGTCAACGGCACGAAGCTCTGGGAGGTGGTCTCCAGCACCGCGACGGCGAACTGGCTGGCGCAGAACATCGACCTGTCGGCCTACGCCGGCAACCCCAGCGTCACCATCACCTTCCGCCTCTTTGCCACCACCGTGGTGAACCGCATGGGCTGGTACGTGGACGATGTCCGCATCACCGGCTGCACGGGCGGCGCCGGCGGCGATCCCGACATCGACGTCGACCCGCTGAGCATGACCAGCACCCAGGCGACCAACACCACCACCCAGCAGACGCTGACCGTGGCCAACACCGGCCAGGGCACGCTGACCTGGGACATCGACGAGGAGAACACCACAGTGGTGACGCCCGTTCAGCCGGGTCCGGAGCTGGCGCAGCCGGCGGCCGGCGCAACGGGTGCGCGGGGCGGCGGCGCCGAGGGCGGTACGCCGCTGGTCTACAGCTCGCCCGCCGACTTCAGCGAAGGCTTCGATGACATCACCACCCTGCCGGGCGCAGGCTGGTACTTCCAGAACAACTCGTCGCCGCTGGGACTGACCGACTGGTTCCAGGGCAACGACACGGTCTTCCCGG
>JAJTXO010000309.1 GCA_021463315.1 Caldilineales bacterium
CCGCACGACGTCGAGATCGTGGCTTGCGATCTGCTGGCGCCGGAGATCGGGCCGAACATCGCCTCGCTGTTGGCGGGCTGCGAGACGGTGATGCACATCGCCACCGCCATTCCCAAGGACATGTCCGCGCCCAATGCCTGGGTCGCCAACACGCGGCTGCGCACCGAGGCGGTGCGGCTTCTGCTCGACGCCGCGCTGCACGTCGGAGCCAGGCGCTACATCCAGCAGAGCATCACTATGGCCTACCCCGATGGCGGCGACGACTGGATCACAGAAGAGTTGCCGCTGGACACCTCGCCCGACCGGGCGCGCACGGGCAGCCCTGTGGTCGCCATGGAGGGGATGATCAGGGAGATCCCGCCGGCCACGCTGCAGTGGTGCATCCTGCGCGGCGGCTCCTTTGTCGGCCCCGACACGTTTCAGGAGGATCTGATCGAGAATCTGCGCGCGGGCCGGGAGACGATCCCTGGCGACGGCAGCAATTTCATCTCGCTGATCCACGTCGCCGATATCGCCGCCGCCTTTGTCGCCGCGCTGGAACATGCCCCGGCCGCTTCGATCTTCAACATCGTCGATGAGCCGCTGCGCCAGGGCGAGTATGTCGACCGTCTGGCCGCCGCGATCGGCGCTAGGCCCGCCCAGCGCACGCCCAGCGCCAGCCGTCCGCCGTCGTGGCGTTGCAGCAATCAACGCGCGAAATCGCTGCTGCACTGGTCGCCGGCTCATGACATCATCCCCAGGCAGTAGCAGCAAGGCACGACGATTCCGCACGGGATGAAGTCGTTGCCGCTTCAGACGATGATGCGTAAACCTCCCATCGCCGAACTCCTCGCCCTTACACCCGGTTTTCCTCGTCGTCCCTTTGTGTGTCGCCACTGATGGTGGCCGGAATCATGCGCAATCGAGACACCCTCAAATACGTCGCCGCCGTGATCCTGTTCGGCTCGAACGGCGTGGTTGCCAGCCAGATCGCCATGAGCAGCTCCGCGATCGTGTTCACGCGCACCCTCATCGGCGCCCTGTTCCTGGCCGTGATCTTCATCCTCTCCCGGGCCAGGCCGACCTGCTGGCGTAACAAACGCCATTTCACCTTCCTGCTGGCGTCGGGCGTGGCGATGGGGGCGAGCTGGCTCTTCCTGTTCGAGGCCTACGCACAGGTCGGGGTTAGCGTGGCCATACTGGCCTACTACTGCGGCCCGGTGATCGTCATGATCCTCGCGCCCATCGTGTTCAAGGAGCGGATCGCGCTCGCGAGCGTCATCGGGTTCCTCGCGGTCGTCGTCGGTATGCTCTGTGTCAACGGCCAAACCCTTGTGCAGGGACAGGTCTCCCCAGGGCTGATCTTCGCGGTGCTGGCCGCGTTCACCTACGCGGCGATGGTCATCCTGAACAAGAAGGCCGGCAGCATCACCGGTCTCGAGAATCCCATGTGGCAGCTCATCGCCGCGTTCGTCACCGTGGCCCTGTTCGTGCTGTTCAAGGAGGGGGCCGCCATCCACGTCCCGGCGGGCAGTTGGATCCCCGTGCTGGTGTTGGGCCTGCTGAACACCGGCGTGGGATGCTATCTCTACTTCTCGTCTATCGGCGGCATGCGCGCCCAGAGCGTCGCCATCCTCGGCTACCTCGAACCGCTCTCGGCGCTCCTGTTCGCCGCCGCGTTTCTGGGCGAGTCCCTTAGCCCGATCCAGGTGGTCGGGGCAGCTCTCATTCTGAGCGGAGCGGTGTTCGGCGAGCTGCTGCGCCTGAAGGGGAGTGCCGACAGGCGCAGCGGCCCGACAAACCGGCCCTGCGAGGCAGACTCGTGCTGATCCCGATCTGCTGCCGGGCTTGAGCAGCTCGGCTAGATTCCGTGGCGACGGCTGCCTGACGCAGGCTGTCCGACGCACAACACACCTTCTGGAGGACCATCATGCTGGAGAGATTCCCCCGCTATCCGCTCACCTTCGGCCCAACGCCGATTGAGAAGCTGAGCCGCCTGTCGGCAAGTCTGGGCGGCGCCGTCGAGCTCTATGCCAAACGCGAGGACTGCAACTCCGGCCTGGCCTTTGGCGGCAACAAGCTGCGCAAGCTGGAATACATCGTGCCCGATGCGCTGGCCGCGCAGGCCGACACGCTGGTCACCATCGGCGGCGTCCAGTCGAACCACACGCGCCAGGTTGCAGCGGTTGCTGCCAAGCTCGGCATGAAGTGCCGCCTCGTTCAGGAAAGCTGGGTTCCCTTCCAGGACGCGGTCTACGACCGGGTTGGCAACATCCTGATGAGCCGGGTGCTGGGAGCGGAGATCGAACTGGTCGACGAGGGCTTCGATATCGGCATCCGCGAGAGCTGGGAGCGGGCGCTGGAAGATGTCAAGGCGAAGGGAGGCAAGCCCTATGCCATTCCCGCCGGGGCTTCTGTGCATCCCTATGGCGGCCTCGGCTATGTCGGCTTTGCCGAAGAGGTGCGCGAGCAGGAGGCTCAGCTCAGCTTCACTTTCGACTATGTGGTCGTCTGCACGGTGACCGGCTCCACGCACGCCGGCATGGTGGTGGGGTTCGCCAAGGATGGCCGCGCCCGCCGCGTGATCGGCATCGACGCCTCCGGCACCCCTGGACAGACCAGAGCGCAAGTGCTGGCCATCGCGCAGCACACGGCCGACCTGGTCGACCTTGGCCAACAGCTTACCCTTGACGACGTGGTCCTCAAGGAGGAATACGCCTACCCGGCCTACGGCATTCCATCGGAAGAGACCAATGCGGCCATCCGGCTGTGTGCGCGCACGGAAGGGATGATGACAGACCCGGTCTACGAGGGAAAGTCGATGCAGGGCCTCATCGATCTCGTTCGCACCGGCTTCTTTCCAGCAGGGTCCAAGGTTCTCTACGCCCATCTCGGCGGCGTGCCCGCGATCAACGCCTACAGCTACATCTATCGGAACGGCTGAGCCAGGGGAGTGCCCAGCTCCAGTCTGTCCCGGGAAACCGGTGGAACCCTTGACTGCTGATGCCTGCCTCCGCGCAGAGCGCATGGCTCACAGCGTAGACAAATATCCATGCCCCTTGTAGAAACTCAATCTTCCCGCGCCCGCGCCGGCCGCCTGATCGCCGTCGCCATCCCCATGCGGCTGGTGGTGGACACGGCCGTGCGCCTGTTCTATCCCTTCCTGCCGGAGATCAGCCGCGGGCTGGGCATCACCCTGTCGCAGGGCGGGCTGCTGCTGGCGCTGCGCTCGGCCATGGTCTTCCCCAGCCCGCTCTTCGGCGCCTGGAGCGACCGCCACGGCCCGCGCGCGCTGCTGACGGCCGCGCTGCTGACGCAGGCGGCCGGCCTGTGGTGGCTGAGCATGGTGCAGGGGCTGGCGGCCGCGATTCCGCCCATCGTGCTGCTGGGGCTGGCCTCGGTGGCCTTCATCCCCAACCTGCAGGCCGCCATCGCCGAACATGTGCCCTTCCACCGCCGCGGCCGGGTGGTGGGGATCATCGAGTTCAGTTGGGCTATCACCGGCCTGGTGATCCTGCCCATCGTCGGCGTGATGATGGTGCAGCACGGCTGGCAGGCGCCGCTGCGCATTCTGGCCGGCCTCAGCCTGGCCGTGGCGCCGCTGCCCTTTCTGCTGCCGCGCCGCACCCGCCCGCCCGCCATCGTGACGCAGCGCAGCTTCTGGCAGATGGCCAGCGCGGTGTGGCGCCTGCCCAGCGCGCGCGCCGCCATCCTGGTCAACGGGCTGATCTTCCTGGCCTCCGAAAGCTTTTTTGTGACCTACGGCGCTTGGCTGGAGCAGTCCTTTGGCCTGGCGCCCAACCAGATCGGCCGCGTGGCCGCGCTGCTGGGCCTGGCCGAGCTGCTGGCCTCCGGCGCCAGCAGCCTCTTCATCGATCGGCTGGGCAAGCGGCGCGGGGTGAGCATCGGCGTGGTCGCCATGGCCGTGGCGCTGGCCCTGCTGCCGGTGCTGGAGTCCAGCCTGGCGCTGGCGGTTGCGGGCATGGCCGCGTTCACCCTGGCCTTCGAATGGAGCATCGTCTCCAATATCAGTCTGTTGTCCGAGCAGGCCCCATTGGCGCGCGGCACGGTGATGTCGCTGTCGGTGGTGGCCAGCGGCATCACGCGCACCGCGAGCGACTATCTGGCCGTGACCTTGTTCGAGCGCGGCGGCATGACGGCCGCGGCGCTGTTCGGCGTGATCGGCGCGGCCCTGGCGTTCATCGTGCTGCGGCGCTGGGTGCAGGAGCGGGGGGCCGAATGAGCGATTCCGAGGCAGCCATGAACGACGCGCCCGCACCATCGACCCCGCTCAGCCCGCGGCAGGCTGTTCAGCGCGCGCTGGCTGGCCGCTGGCCCGGCCGGCTGCTGCGCGGCGAGCTGGCCATCGACGACGCCTTCGTGCGCGATTTCGTCGGCCTGGAGGGGGAGGCGATCCCCTGGGCCGCGCGCCGCGCCGTGTTGCAGCGGCTGCGCCACGATCTGGCGGTGGTGTCCTTTTCCCATGGCTGGGGCAGCCCCGTGCAGCCTGATCAAGATGAGGCGCTGTTTCTGTTGCGTGAGTGGCGCAGCGAGAGCGATCTGTTCGTCTTCGCCTTGATCGATGGCCCCTTCAGCGCGGCCGTCAAGGCCTGGGGCTGGGAACAGGCGCTGATGCGGCTGACGCGGCCCACGCCCGATGTGCCGCGCTTCATGGCCGAGGCCGTGGTGGAGCAGGCCGAGTTCGTGCAGCGGCTGGCCACGGCCGGCGCGGACGGCATCCTGCTGGGCGACGACATCGCCTATCGCCGCAGCACCACCATCCAGCCGGCCAGCCTGCGCCAGAGCTACTTCCCCTTCCTGACGCTGCTGGTGGAGGCCTGCCAGCAGGTCGGGCTGCCGGTGGTTTTCCACTCCGACGGCAACCTGTGGGCGGTGCTGGAGGACCTGCTGGCGACCGGCGTCAACGGTTTGCAGGGACTGGAGCCGGGCGCGGGCATGAGCCTGGCCGGGGTGCGGGCCAGGGTCGGGCCGGAGCTCTGCCTGTGGGGCAACGTGGATGTGGGTTGGCTGGCCCAGCCGCGGCTGGCCGCCGAGATCAGCGCTGAGGTCGGCCGCCTGCTGGCCCCGCTGGCCGGCACGCCCGTGATCCTGGGAACCAGTGGCGGGCTGATGGCGGGTGTGCCGGGGGAGAATGCAGAGGCGCTGGCCAACGCCATCTAGCTCAGAAGCAGCCATTTGGCGCGCAGAACATGATCTTAATCATGACTCTGCTGAAATAACTCTATGCAACGGCGCTCTGGGCGCTTGACAATAGGCCTGAGTAGCCTGGCAAGGGTCTTGGCAGGCTTGACGCAGGAAAGACTATGATGACACAATCTGGAATATGATCTGGCGCTGGCCTGACGCCGCGCCGCAACCTGTTCTCAACCCACCCCGATAAAATTGGAGCTACCATGATCCCTGACTTCCACGATCTGCCCACGCGCAGCCTGGCCAACGGCTTTCTGCGCGTCGATTACCTGGCCGAAGCTGGCCCGCGGCTGGTGCGGCTCTATCTGGCCGGCTCGGAGCTCAATTTGCTGGCCGACGCGGCTGGCATTTCCCATGAGACGC
>JAJTXO010000031.1 GCA_021463315.1 Caldilineales bacterium
ATCCCCTCCTCGGCGCCCGGCGGCACCGGGATGGTGGTCACCGGCGACCAGTCCAGCGTGTCGTAGACCTTGACCTCGTCGCCGCAGGCCACGAACAGATGGCCGCTCTCGGGGTTGACCAACAACACGAACGGCTCCTTGCCCACGTCGATGGTCCCGACGATCTGATCCAGGTAGGTGTCGATCACGGTCACCGTGCGCGCCGCGCCGCGGTTGGCCACGTACAGCCGCCGGCTGGCCGGGTCATAGGAGATGCCGTAGGGCGCGGCCACGCCGTTCCACTGGCCGATGACCAGCCCATCATGCAGGTAGAAGACCTGGTTCGAGCCATGGGCGGTCAGGAACACATCGCCCGAGACCGGATCACCCGCCAGCAAAGACGGCTCGTGGCCGACGCCATGCAGCGTGCGGATCACAGCCAGCGTGGCCGGGTTGAACACCGTCACCGTGTCGTTGCCGAAGTTGGCGATGTAGCCGTAGTTGCCAGCGATGATCACGCCGTTGGGCAGCAGGTTGGCCGTGATGGTCTGCACCACCGCTCCAGCCGCGGGATCCACCACCGAGGCGTTGGCCGTCTGGCGGTTGGCCACCACCACGCGGCCGCTGCCAGGGATCACCGCCACGCCGTTGGGCCCCTGGCCGGCTGGCCCCAGCTCGATCTGGCCCTGCAGGCTCAGGTACTCGTTCACCACGCCCAGGGTGTGGCCGCTGTGGTTCACGCCGTGGAAGGCGACGTAGACCCGGTTGCCGGCCTCGTTGACCGCCACGCCATGCGGCCGGCTGCCGCTGGGCAGATTGAGCCGTCCGGCCCAGTGGGGCGTGGGCACGAAGCCAGGCGTGGCCGTGGGGATGACCGGCGGAATAGGTGTGGCCGTGGGCGTGGCTGTTGGCGTCGCCGTCGCGGCCGGCGCACAGGCTACCAGCGACGCATCGTCCACCACCGTGCGGCTGATGCCGCCGCTGCCGTTGTTGTAGGTGCCGAACTGCACCCGCAGGCTTTGGCCGGCCAAGGAGCTCATGTCGATCGTCGCCTGCCGCCACGACGGCGCCTGGATCCGCTCGGTCAGCAGCCAGACAATGCTGTTGTCGGGCCGGATGGCGATGACGTAGAAGAAGTCCGGGCCCAGCGGGGTGCGGCCCAGCTCCTCCAGGGTGGCGGGCAGGCTGGCCGGATCGGGCGGCGCGGCCGAGCTCAGCCCCGCCGTCCCGTCGCCCCAGACATTGTAGCGCCAGAAACTCAGCGTGGCCTGCTGGCCGGCCGGGATGGTCACGGCCTGATCGAAGGGGGAATAGCTGGTCACGTTAGCGCCGCCGGCCGGGATGCCGCTGCGCATGGCGCGGCTGCCGCTATGCACCGGTGCAGCCACATAGGCTGCCCACACCGGGTTGTCCCGGATCACCCAGCCGGCGTTGCTCTCGAAGTCGCCGTTGACCAGCCGCTGCGTGCAACTGGGCGGCAGTTGTGGGGTCGCCGTGGGCGTGCTGGTGGCCGTAGCCGTGGCGGTCGGGGTGGATGTGGCTGTAGCTGTGGGCGTGGCGGTCGGGGTGGAAGTAGCTGTAGCTGTGGGCGTGGCGGTCGGGGTGGAAGTGGCTGTAGCTGTGGGGGTGGCGGTGGGGTCGATATGGCTGCGCAGAATCAGCGGCAGGTAGGCCGGCCGGAGCGGGAGCTGTGGGGGCCGGCAGATGCCCAGCGCCGCCTGATCGATGACCATGCCGCTGCGGCCGCCGACGCCGTTGTTGAAGGTTCCCAGGTGCAGCCAGAAGCTGCGGCCGGCGTAGGCGCTCAGATCGACCTCGGTCAGCGTCCAGGTCTGGCTGTTGTCGCGCCAGGTGCGCAGCGTGTCGAAGCTGCCATCGGCGAAGACCGCCAGCAGATACTGGAAATCAGCGATCTCTGGCCCGGCCGCCAGCAGATCGGCCGCGTCGACGGCATCCATGCCCACCGCGGCCTGGTCGCCCAGCGTCGGATAGCGCCAGAAGCTCAGCGTGGCCTCGCTGGCGTCGGCGGGGATGCTCACCCACTGGCGGGCGCTGGAGTAGCTATAGATGTTGGGGCCGGTCGGGCCAGTGCCGGTGCGCATAGCAAAGTGGCCGTCGTGCCGGATATCCTCGGCATAGCCGGCCGGCAAGGGAGTGTCGGTCGTCTCCCAGGCGCGGGCGATGGCGGGGTAGGCCAGCAGCTCGGGGCCGGTCTCGAAGCTTCCATCGGCCAGCGCCTCGTAGCAGGTCGAGCTGTGCTGATACACGGCGCCGCCAGCTCCCAGCGCGAACAGGTGGGGCAGCGGCCCTGCGGCCAGCACCTGTTGTGGGCCAATGCCCCCCGGCAGCAGCGCCTGCGGGGCCCAGCGCTGCCCGTCGCTATCCGAACGATAGATGCGCGGCGGGAAGCGCGGGTCCCACTCTGGCCCGGCCAGCGCCAGATAGAGCGCCTCGCCGGCCGGATCCACGACCAGGCTGCGGTAGTTTTCGTTGTAGTTGCCGTCCAGGCCGGCCGTGACGTTGCTCCAGGTGGCGCCGCCGTCGGTGGAGCGGATGACGCCCGCCTCCGGCTGGGTGGCCGAGGCCTCGATCTCGCGATACAGCGCCCACAGCGTGCGGTCGGCGGCGAAGTGGGGCGAGATGGCCAGGCCATAGTTGGGGCCGGCCGCGCTCAGCCGCTGCCACGAGGCGCCGCCGTCGGTGGAGCGATGCATAGGGCCGTAGCCAGCGATGAACAGCGTCTGATCTACAGCGAAATCGGGCGAGATCGCCAGCAGGTAGGCGTCCAGATCGCTGGGCTGGCCAGGGGTGGCCAGCCATGTAGCGCCGCGATTGTTGGAACGATGGATCTGCGGCTGGCCGTAGCTTCCTCCCACCAGGAAGAGCACGCCGTCGGCGGCGAAGCTGGGCGACAGGGCCAGGTCATGCACCTCCGGGCTCTCCCAGATCATCTGCCACGATGCGCCTGTGTCGGTGGAGCGCAGCACACGGCGTCCCGGTGGCCCCACGGTGTCGACGATCAGGAACAGGGTCTGGTCGGCCGGGTAGGCGGGCGATGGGACGATCTTGAGCGCGTTGGCCGCGCCGGGGCCCAGCAGCGTCCAGTGCTGTCCGGCGTCATGGCTGCGGTACAGACCGGTTTGCGTCCCAGCCAGCAGGATGCGGTCCACGGCGAAGGCAGGAGAGGCGGCCAGCGCCTTGATGGAGAAGCCGTCCGGCGGCGTCAGCGCCTGCCAGGCCGATGGTTCGGGGATGGGGGGATCCGCGGCAGCGGGCGCCGCTGCGGTCAATGCCAGGAGCGCCAAGGCGGCGCCCACCACCAACAAGATGTGCGTCTTCATCACAAACCTCCCAGGCAGCGTCGTTGCTGCCATCAGCGCGGAGACAGCCGCAGCACGTCAGCCCGCTGCGGCGACGCGTTTCATCCACGGCCCTGCCGCCGTTGGGTGAAAGGTGTCTAAAGATGAGGACGTATCAACCAGACCGAAGGCGCGCCGAGATCAGGGATAGACCTGACGAAGAAGAGGTTGTCGGCGGTGAGGGGCATGGGAAAACCTGGACGAGTTCAGCGATTCTTGGCGCACATCTGTTGACAAACGTCACAATCAGCCGTATACTGTAAATGCCAGTGGACGAAATTCGGCTCCATGCCGTGTGGTGCCCAGGCTGCGGCCAGGACATCCTATATCCCTGGCGGCACTATTCATGGCCTTTCGGCCAGAGCCGCTGCTGTCAGCGGCTTTTTTTGTGTGTAGTAGACGCCATACCTGGTCTGGCGCGTGTCGTCGACATCTTGCACCAGGTGGCATTGAGGCCATAGATAGGCCAGGTAACGGTCCTCACCGCGTTCGTAGAGTCGCTGCAGAGCCCACAGAAAGTAATCTGCCACCTGCAAACCTGGCTCTGCTGGTGGAGTAGTGGCGGTGACCTGTATGGCTGCACGGGACGCCTTCCCCCAACGCTCGCGGAATCGCTGGCGCGCTGCTTCCAGCGCAGCCTGCAACGCTGCTGTCCGGTCCGACTTGCCGCGTTTGGCGAAGTAGATGTTGTAGGCATCCTCCTTGTGCAGCATGTTCTTGAACAACCGACGTACGAGATGATCGTACAGTTCGTTGGGTTCGTAGCGATAGCCAGGCTCGCGCTCATTGCGCGACAAGATGTAATCCAGCACAGCGCGTTTGTCTTTGACCACGGCGAAGAAACGAATGTTGGTATGACGTCGCAGCAGCGAGAAGACCTCGCGCCGCACCTCGGCAACATCGTCCTTGGCATGAAACGACAGCGCAGTTTTGCGTTGGTCAGCTTGCATCGAGGGAACGGCGACAAAATAGGGGTCGGCCAGCAACGTGGCGCGGAGCTCAGCCAGTTCCCGCCCTAAGCCTGCCAGGTCGGGGATATCCACGAATCCGAGGATAAAGAAGCGTGAGCATCCTTCGCTGCCGATGATGACACGACCTTTACCGCCGAAAAGCGTCCCGTCGCCGGCCTCGTCGACGAAGTAGTTGCGGGTGGATAGTGTTCCAGCGCTAGTCATCGTCCTTACCGCTCCGATAAATGCGCCGCGCCTCGATTTCGCTGAGCTCCGGCCATACTGTCTGCAGACGTCCAACTGCTGCCTGCCCAGCCTCTTCGATGTGTCATCTCAAAAAACCGGGGTCGAGACTTTCGAAGTCTGCGCAGGTTTGTTCAAAACGGGTTCACAGTCCATAAGACTTCGGAAGTCTGCCCCAATCTATTGAGATGATACTCTTCGATCAAGTCAAAGGCGTGCTGGATGCGCTGGGCGGGGGTCAGACGGCGCACGATAGCCATCTGTCGTAGATCGACCTCAGCCAGCGCGCAGGCGATTTGGGCTTGGAGCAGGGCGTTGAGCTGGGGTTGTCGACGGTGAGGGTCATGGTGGTTGATAGGGTTGGTCGAGTCTCTCCCGGATGGTTCCCAGTAGGCGTCTTCGCCGTACTGGGACCTATAGCTCGGCGATGCGCTGTTGGATCTCTTGCCACTCGTCGGACAGGTTCAGAGTCTGCACCCAGCTCTCAATGTAGGCCATGTCCAGCGCCTCGGCCTGGTTGAGCACGATGCTGGCGATATCGCGCACGTGCTTGGTTTGCTGGCTGATGCGGTAAAAGCGCAGCTTGTTGAGGATCAAGTCCTCGGGCGAATGGACGTAGACCTCGCCCAACGCCGGCCCCAGGTCTACCAGCTGGCGGCGGCGCAGCCCCGCCTCGCGCAGCGCGTCCCCCGGCTTGAGCAGAAACATCTCGGCCTTGTAGCCGCTGGTCATGTGAATGGCGTTGATGGGCAGGTCAGCGCGGTCCTCGATCAGCAGGTCGAGCATGATGTCCACCGGGACCAACATGGCGCGGCGCTCCAGTTCGCTCGACAGCACGGCCATGGCGTCGATGGGCAGGTCGATGACCAGGTCCAAGTCTGCTGTAGTACGCGGCTCACCCCAAGCCCAGAGCGCCACTGCACCGCCAACCAGGTAGGTTACGTCGGCAGCGTTGAAGGCATCCAGCACCAGCCTGACGAAAGCGGTGAAGGAGAAATCAGTTCTTGAGGTCATGAACGCGCATCCTAACCGTGCGCAATGCTTCGAGCTCGCTCAACTCAGGATGGCGCTGGCGCAAGCGATAGGCAGCCACCTGTTCGGCCAACTCGATCATCGAGACGGCCTGTTCGACGCGCTGGGCCGGGGTCAGACGGCGCACGATAGCCATCTGTCGTGAATCGACCTCAGCCACCGCGCCAGCGATGGCCTGTCGCCAGTTGGCAAGGCGGGCGGGCAAAGCAACGGCTGTTGCGGTCATGGCTGGAACTTCTGCCATTCGAGATCCTCCTCATTGTCCCAGAAACTGCCCAGGGCTGCCACGCTGGCTGCGGCAAGCTCGCGCCGGACAGCCAAGCTGTCGATATCCTCATCGGGCAGGTGATCCATGTTGAGCACCGCCAACGAGGTCGATAACAGCGCGTTCAGGATCAGGTCGATGCTGGTCTGACGTTCCTGGGCAACTGCCGGCAAGTCATTAGCCAGTTGGGAAGGCGTTTGAAAGCTGATCCAGACGGAGTTACCGGGCGCTGGCAGAAAGCTCGATGGACGCCGTTTACCCGCATCACCTCTTTTGCCAAATGGGAGACGCGGCCGATGGGTTGGTCGAACAGGTCCTTAGCCAGGCGCTCGGTTTCGTTCATATCTGATCGCCCATTGATAGCCTCTCACCTGCGTCGGCAGCCAGTCATATGGTTGGTTGCCGATGCGATGGTTTCGCTACTCTGGCTGCGCCAGAATGAGATCGACCAGTTGTTTCAGGTCTGCGGGCGGGTCGGGGCAGTAGAACAGGTAGGCACTCAGCACGTCATCCCAGGCCTGACGCCCTGACAGACCCAACGGGAAACGTTCAGAGAGCAAGCGCAGCACGTATTTGCCCGAGACCACCTGCTCAAGCTCTGCCAGCAGCATGTCATCCAGTACAGCGACGCGATTCTGGTACATCTGACCCAGATCGACCCCCAAGGCTGCTGGGGGCAGTAAGCCACGCAGATAAGTTGACACGTCTCCCAGGTTGGCCAGGGCCGTAGGATGTTCTTTGTATTCCTGATCTGAGCGACGCAAGGCCTGAAACGCGGCCGAGTTCAGCCGCCTGGCCTGCCGCAGCGTCCAGTTAAACGCCGCAAGCGGCGCACACTCTTTGTAAAGCCCCAGAAAGGTCGCCTGCACTTCTGTGACAGACGCCCAACCTGGCCTGGGCGCTCTCAGGGTGTGAGGCTGGACATAGCGAAACCAACAGGCCGGGTCAAGCAGGTAGTTCTCCAAGGTCGCCTTGCGGGTGCGCAGTATGCCGTCCGACGGAACTGCGCCGTAGGCGACGTAATTTTCGAAGTCACGGTCGATGATGCCGAAGACGCGTCTATCGCCCAAGGTGCTGCGTAGGGCGGCTACGGCCGCGACAACCTTCTTCCAGCCATCCTGGGGAAAGAAGGTCACCTCGCGTGCCCGATTGGCGAACCAGCGGTTGTAAAACCAGGCGTCCTCCAGCTCTGTCTCTCCCTCCACAATTACACAGACGCCGCTGCCTGAGGTGCGCCACTGTACCTCGATGTCGCTGGGCATGGGATAGGTTGTCATGACTCATCCTCTGCCTGCGCGTCCACGATCGGTAAGTCAATGCGATCTTCCGGAAAGTCCAGGTTGATGAAAGCTCCGCCACGTACACTGTGGATGACCTCCAACGAGTGCGTGGCCACGATGATCTGGGCATCCCATTCTCGGGCAACGGTGTGCAGGTTGCCCATGACCTGGCGTTGCAGCGTAGGATGCAGGCTGTTCTCAACCTCGTCGATGGCTATCACTGCGCCTGGCCGCCGGCGACGAGCCAGCTCGCCAAACAGCAGCAGCGTTTGCTGCTCGCCAGAGGGAAGCTGATCGAGCTGGATCAAGCTGCCTGAGTCGCCGTTTACGCTCCAGCCTGCCGACGCCAGGGCGCGTCCTTCCCGTACCAGGATGGTGCGTCCTTTGCCCAATATGGATTGGACTGAGGCGACGAACGGTGTCAGGTGTTTATGGTCTGCCGAACCCCGCTCAAGATCCAGATAGTTCTGCCAGACCCACAGTTGCTCCAGGCTGCCCTGCCAATGGTCGCTGGATGAAAAATGCAGTCGCCAGGCGCGCTCCTCCGGCGGCGGTTCGATGGGGCCGCCGCGCGTGGCGCCTAGCTGCCGATTGTGGGGGAAATAGATCAGGCCGCCCCGCAGGTCCGCCTTGCCTTGGTGCATGAGCGACACGGATTTACGCAGCTTCTCGACCAGGGTATTCTTGCGCACGAACTGTTTGTCCTGAACACCGCGCTGAACAAGTTTACAGAACAGATTAGGCCATTCACGCTCTGGTAATCTGGGCGCCAGATCGCGCCTCCCGACGACGATGTGCAGAACAGAAGGTGGATCAATATCAAGAGAATCGAGCATTCCTGGCTGTTCGTTACCGGCAATCAACTCCCTGGCAGACAACTCGATCTGCATACAGATGAGGCTGGTTTCGAACGCCTCCATAATCAGATTGCTGGGATTATCCGGTTCCAGCGCGAAGGCAAGCAGCGCTTCGATGGTGTCGAGAATCGTCGTCTTGCCGCTGCCGTTGGAGCCAGCCAGAACCGTAACTGGCCGCACCATACCGGTCAATGGATCGGTAAACGCAATGCGGCGCTCGCCGCGAAAGGAACGAAAGTCCTTAAATAGTATCTCTCGAATGCGCATTGCCCAGCTCCTATGCCTTCAGTTGCGCCGGCTGGTGTTGCGAGTGGTGGCGGTGCGTCGGGGCCATGAGCCAGCCACTGCGCGTCAAGCATGTAGGGCTGCATCAGCCCGAAGCAGGGCGCCATCCCGCTTGTACCCAGAACCGTCGCGTCTCAACTGCGAACGCGTTGTTGACCTGCAATGCCTGCGCAGTAGCCCTGCCACAGGCCGTTTGGCCGATGATGACACAACCGTCATGGCTCCAGGCAAAATGATCTTGCCGAATGTATCCCGGCGTCATGGTTCAATTGGGGGCCTCAGGCCGCGCTTGACCGCTTCGGCCAGCGCCTCGGCCTTGCGCAACTGGCCCAGTTGATAGATGCGCGTCAGCGTCCATGTTGACACTCCATAGAACGGCTGCACTATCCGTGGATCGATTGTAACATGACAAGACATGATGAACAAACAGGCTTGACGGCCCGCCTGCTTGTTCCTCCACGGCGGTGATGCTACAATGGCGCTGAACTGGAGGTCTTGCCATGAATGTGCTCTCTGCTGGCTTTGTCTGCGGCGATCTGGTGCTGGCGCCGGTGGACGACCTGCCGCCGATCGGCGGCAACCGCTTTGTCGAGCAGGCCGCGTTGACCATCGGCGGCTGTGCGGCCAACGCGGCGGTCGGCTTTGCCCGGCTGATCGGCCCCAGCCGCGGCCGCGCGGCGCTGGCCGGCCGGATCGGGGCTGACCCGCTGGGCCACCTGCTGCAGGCCGCGCTGGCCGCAGCCGGGGTGGACATCGGGCCGCTGCTGGAGACCCCGCACGCGGCCACCGCCATCAACACCGTGCTGATCGCCTCTAACAGCGAGCGCAGCTTCTACGTCTACCCCGGCGCGTGCGCTCACCTGGGCCCCGACGACCTGCCCGACAGTCTGCTGCGCCAGTTCGACCATCTGCACCTGGGCGCGATCGGTGCGCTGCCTGGCCTGGCCGGCGAGGCCGCGGCCGAGGTGGCTCGCCGCGCCCACAGCCTGGGACTGAGCACCAGCCTGGACATCACCCTCAACCCGCCGCGCGACACCGCGGCCGACGTGACGCCGCTGCTGCCCCATATCGATCTGTTCTTGCCAAACGTGAACGAGGCGCGGGCCGTGCTGGGCGAGGGAGATGTCGCGACGCTGCTGGGCCGTGGGCTAGGCCGCGGCGTGCGGCTGATGGGCCTCAAGCTGGGCGAGGCCGGCTGCTGGCTGGCTGCCGGCGATCAACGGGTGCATGCGCCGGCCCTCCCTGTGGCCGCGGTGGATACGGTGGGCGCGGGCGATGCCTGGTCGGTGGCCGTGGTCTACGGCTGGCGGCAGGGCTGGCCGCTGGCCGAGATCGGTCGCTTTGCCAACGCGGCCGGCGCGCTGGCCACTTTGCAGTCCGGCGCCACCGAGGGCATGGCCAGCGTGGACGCCATCCACAGCTTCGCCGGCTAATTGCGTGCTGGCCCGGTTGCGGTTACAATGCGTCAAATCCCACTATTCGCGAAAGGTATCCTCGATGAACGACAATCTGCTGGCATTGCAGCGAGCCTATGCCGATCTGATCATCCACTCCGGGATCAATATGCAGCCCGGTCAATGCATCCACGTGCGCGCCGAGCTGGGCCATCGTGACTTCGTGCGCATCCTGGCCGCGGTGGCCTACGATGCCGGCGCCAAGCATGTGGAGGTGCTGTGGCAGGATCCCTTGGTCAGCAAGATCCGCTTCCAGCATGTGCAGCCGGAGTTTCTGGGCTTCGTGCCGGAGTTCGAGGTGGCGCGCGCCAATGAGTTTCTCGCCGACGGCTGGGCGCGCATCGCCTTGATCGGCGACGAGTATCCCGACGCGCTGGAAGAGGTGGAGCCGGCCGCACTGCGCACCTATCAGCGCAGCATCTATCAGAAGCTGGGTTTCTTTTCGCAGCGGGTGATGAACAACGAGGTGTCCTGGTGCGTGGCGGGCGTGCCGGTGGCGCCGTGGGCGCAGAAGATCTACCCTGAGCTGGACGCAGCCACCGCGTTGGAGCGGCTGTGGGAGATGGTGCTGCGTGTCTGTCGGGCCGACCAGCCTGATCCCAACGCGGCCTGGCAGGAGCATGACGCCAACCTCAAAAAGGTGGTGGCCTTCCTACATCGCCACGACGTGCGCGCCGTGCGCTTCCTGGATGCAGCGCTGGGAGCCGATGGCCAGCCAGCCACCGATCTCACCATCGGCATGACCGATCGCCCCAACTGGATCAGCGGCGCCTCGAACAACGCGGCTGGCGTCTCCTTTTTCGCCAACATCCCCACCGAGGAGGCCTTTTCGACGCCGCATCGCGGGCGCACCGAGGGTTGGGTGCGCACCAGCAAGCCGGGCTACCCCTTGCAGCGCGAGCTGCTCAACGCCTGGTTCCGCTTCGAGGCCGGCGAGGTGGTGGAATGGCGGGCTGAAAAGGGCCAGGAGGTGCTGGACGAGCTGTTCCAGATTCCCGGCGCGCGGCAGTTGGGCGAGGTCGCATTGGTGGACGTGCGCTCCCCCATCAACCGAAGCGGCCTGATCTTCCACAACACCCTCTTCGACGAGAACGCGGTCTGCCACGTGGCCTTTGGCCGGGCCTATCCTGAGGGCATCCAGGGCGGCAGCAAGCTGAGCCAGGAAGAGCTGGCCGAGCTGGGGCTGAACAGCTCGGAGACTCACATCGACCTGATGATCGGCACGGACACCATGCAGGTGATCGGCATCCGCGCCGACGGCAGCGAGGTGGCGATCATGGAGAATGGGATGTTCGTGGAGGCGGTGCTGGCATAGTTGCCCGCATCACCAGGCTATCTCCATCAATCCGGAATCTTGGTGGCGCGAGTCTTTGGATAGCAGAGGCAGGTTCGTGGCCACTGCAGTGGCAGCGATGATGCGATCAGCTAATTCTGGCACTGCAGACCATGATACCTTTGCTAACATCGAGCGAACAACGTCTTGATCGAGAGGTGCTATCGCGTAGCTCCCGCCAGGAGTATCAAGCAATGTCAAGACCTGTTCAAGCCGTGGCTGTGGGAGAACACCTTTCTCAACCAGGTACACCATCTCGACCAGCACGATCCCAGGGATAAGCACCTGGATAAGTCCGGCGTCAGCGTCATTGAACACTTTGCCTGCAACCTTGGAGAGTCGATGGTCAGATACGAGGTGCCAGATCAAAGGATGGGTATCAGTGACAAATTGGTTCACTCGATTCCCTCGAAAAAGCTGGCCGTTATCTCTTGCCGAACAGCCATGATGTCTTCGTCATCGATGAGTTCTCCAGCCCACAGCCCACCCAAGACCACCGGCACAAACGGAGTAGATGTTCCGCCATTGGTACGATGACGATAGCTGAACGCCTGAAGCCAGTTTTGTACTTCGGTCAGTCGGGAAGCTGGTAAACTATCGATCAAGCTGTGAAGTTGTTGACGCTCGGCTACGGTCATTGACGGTTCTCCGGTCCTGAAGTTTAGGAACGTTATTGTACCATCTTCTCTCCAACCCCGCAAGGAAGCGAGAATCTCCATGTATGTACATCTCACCATCAACGGCGATGAACGCGACTTCGACGTTGCATCCAACGAACTGCTGCTGACCACCTTGCGCCGCGCGGGGCTGTACAGCGTCAAGCATGGCTGCGAGACGGGCGAGTGCGGCGCGTGCGCGGTGCTGCTGGACGGCCAGTTGGTCAATACCTGCACGCGGCTGGCCGCGCAGGCGCAGGGCGCGCGCGTCGAGACAGTCGAGGGTCTGGCGCCGGGCTATGTGTCGGGTCTCGATACGCTGGGTCTCGATACGCTGGGTCTCGATACGCTGGGTCTCGATACGCCGCAGACGGCTACTCGACCGACGGCTACTCGACCGACGGCGACGCGACCGGCGCTGCATCCCTTGCAGCAGGCCTTCATTGACACCGGCGCGATCCAGTGCGGCTATTGCACCCCCGCCCAGATCATGGCCGCCAAGGCGCTGTTGGACCGCCAGCCTGACCCCAGCGAGGCCGAGGTGCGGGAGGCGATTGCCGGCGTGCTCTGTCGCTGCACGGGCTACGTCAAGCCGGTGGAGGCGATCCTGCGCGCGGCGGCCATGCTGCGCGGCGAAAGCGTGCCGCCGGTGGCCAATCCGCCCATGGTCAACACCTTCGATCGCTTCTTCGAGCCGGACGCCATGCCGCAGGAGGACAGTCCGGAGCCGATGGGCGGCGGCGCTGCCGACACGGCCACCGACCTGCGCACCCGCACCCAGACGCCGGTGATGGTGGTCGCGCCGCCGCAGACCAAGGTGGTCAACAAGCCGGAGGTCAAGGTCGACGCGGTCAAGCTGGCCAAGGGCCGCGCCGTGTTCACCGACGACATGGAGCTGCCAGGTATGCTCTACGGCGCGCTGCTGACCAGCCCGCACGCCCACGCCCGCATCCGCGACATCGACGTCAGCGCGGCCGAGCGCCTGCCCGGCGTGCATGCTGTGCTGACCTACAAGAACACGCCGCGGGTGCTGCACGCCTCTGGCGGGCAGAGCTATCCTCAGCCGCCCCCCTTCGATCAGGTCAGCCTGGACAACAAAGTGCGCCACTACGGCGACCGCGTGGCGGTGGTCGCGGCTGAAACGCCGGAGATTGCCCAGCAGGCGCTGCGGCTGATCCAGGTGGACTACGAACTGTTGCCGGTGGTCCTTGACCCGGAAGAGGCGATGCAGCCTGGCGCGCCCATGATCCACGACGAGCCCGATGCAGTCCAGATCCACGACGCGGGCCGCAACATCGTCCATCACCTGCACGCGGCCTATGGCGATGTGGAGGCTGGCTTTGCCGCGGCCGATCACATCTTCGAGGGGCGCTACTACACGCATCAGGTGCAGCAGGCCAGCATCGAGCCGCACGTCTGCATCACCTGGTGGGACGAGGACGACCGGCTGGTGGTGCGCACCTCGACGCAGGTGCCCTTCCACGTGCGCCGCATCATCGCGCCGCTGGTGGGGCTGCCCCTGCGCCGCATCCGCGTGGTCAAGCCGCGGATCGGCGGCGGCTTTGGCGGCAAGCAGGAGATGCTGCTGGAGGACCTGTGCAGCCATCTGACCATCGCCACCGGCCGGCCGGTGCGCATGGAGTACAGCCGCGAGCAGGAGTTCACCAGCGCGCGCAGCCGCCATCCGGAGATCCTGCGCTACAAGACCGGCGTGCGCCGGGATGGCACGCTGACCGCCATGGAGCTGCGCATGGTGGCCGACTGCGGCGCCTACGGCACCCACGGCCTGACCGTGCCCACCGTGTCCGGCTTTCGCGGGCTGACCACCTACAAGGCCGACGCGCTGAAGTGGGACTGCCTGGTGGCCTACACCAACAAACCGACGCCGGGCGCCTATCGCGGCTATGGCGCGCCGCAGGCTCTCTTCGCGCTGGAGCAGCACATGGAGGAGATCGCGCTGGCGCTGGGCTGGGATCCCATCAAGTTCAAGCGGCTCAACTGGGTCAAGGAAGGGGACGAGCTGGTGCTGGCGCGGGCCATGGGCGAGGGCCGCGAGGGCTTCGAGCAGTGGGTGCATAGCAACGGCCTGGACGAGTGCGTGGCCGAGGGCGCCAAGGCCATCGGCTGGCAGCGCAGGGACGATCCGGCCTGGCGCGCGGTGCCGGGCAAGCCGCACCTGCGCCGCGGGCTGGGCTTTGCCGTCTGTATGCACGGCACGGGCATTGCCGGGCTGGACATGGGCGCGGCCAGCATCAAGCTCAACGACGACGGCTCGGTCAACCTGCTGATGGGCGCCACCGACCTGGGCACCGGCTCCGACACCGTGCTGGCCCAGATCGCGGCCGAGACGCTGGGGCTGCCGCTGGAGGATGTGATCGTCTACTCCTCGGACACCGACTTCACCCCCTTCGACACCGGCGCCTATGCCAGCAGCACCACCTACATCTCCGGCGGCGCGGTGCTCAAGGCGGCCGAGGAGGTGGCGCAGCAGATCCGCAGCCATGCAGCTAAGCATTTCTTCGGCGGCGTCGATGCCGGGCGGCTGTGGCTGGAGGAGAAACAGGTCTGCGGACCGGCTGGCCAGCGGGTGTCGCTGGAGACCGTGGCCCTGCACGCCACGCATCAGGCCGACCAGCATCAGATCATGGCCACCGCCAGCCATATGAGCTATCTCAGCCCGCCCCCCTTCGCCGGCCAGTTTGCCGAGGTGGAGGTGGACACCGAGACCGGCCAGGTGGAGGTCAAGAAGCTGGTGATGGCCGTGGACTGCGGCATCGCCATCAATCCCATCACCGCGGCCGGCCAGGTGGAGGGGGGCATGCTGCAGGCGCTGGGCTTCGCGCACAGCGAGGAGATGGTCTACGCAGTGTCGGAGCAAGGCGGAGTGGACGACGAGGCGGGCCGGCTGCTGACCACCGACTTCAGCTCCTATCGCATCTACCGCGCCGACGAAACGCCAGAGCTGGGGGTGATCCTGGTGCAGACCTACGAGCCCAGCGGCCCCTATGGCGCCAAGGCTATCGCCGAAATCCCCAAGGATGGCGTGGCGCCGGCCCTGGCCAGCGCGCTCTACGACGCCACCGGTGTGCGCATTCGGGAGCTGCCCTTCACGCCGGAGCGGGTCTGGCGTGCGCTGCGGCAAGCCAGCGTCACCTAATTTCTTGCTCTGGCCGGTCTCCTGACCGAGCCAGCCAGGGACACGGTCGGAGGCCGGCCCCAGCGAGGTGCGATACCGGGTCAGCCAGCAGGCGCTTGCCTGCTGGCTGATCTTGTGTTATCATCGGCCTGTATAGCCCGATGCTCGTGACCAGGAGGCGCCAATGGCTGTGTTTTCACCGGTAGAACGGCGTGTGGATCGCCTGGAAGACTTGATGGCTGAATTGACCTCGAACGTCAATCGCTTGTCGCGCGAGATGCGCGAGTTCAAGGAGGAGATGCGCGCCTTCAAGGACGAGACCCAGGAAGAAAACCGTCGCATGAACCGCCGCTGGGGCGAGCTGGCCAACAAAATGGGGACCTTGGCGGAGGATCTGGTGGCTCCCAGCATCCCACGCATCATGAGCGAGATTGTCGGTTGTCCAGAGGGTGAACGGGCCTTCCTGACCGTGCGCTCCAGTCGCCGCCTGCCCAACGGCGAATCGCGCGAGTTCGATGTGATTGCTGGCTGCGGCGACCTGCTGCTGATCAACGAGACCAAGACCCGCCTGGGGCCGCGCGATGTCAGTGAGTTTATCCAGGCGCTGGAGCGGGCGCGCGAGTTTCTGCCTGAATACGCCGATCGCAAGATCGTCGGCGCGCTGGCGTCGTTCTACGTCGATCCCAGCGTGGTGACCTATGGCGAGCGCGCGGGGCTGATCATGCTGGGCATGGCCGACGACGTCATGACTCTGCTGAGCACTGCTGAGCTGCGGCTGCGCTGGTTTTAGAACCGCCTGAAGTGTCATCTCAAAAAACCGGGGTCGAGACTTCCGAAGTCTGCGCAGGTTTGTTCAAAACGGGCTCACAGTCCATAAGACT
>JAJTXO010000310.1 GCA_021463315.1 Caldilineales bacterium
TACTCGGCGTTGTGGTCGTCGAACACCAGGCGGGGCCGGCCGATGGGGATCGTGGGCAGGTTCTCCTTCTGCTGCGCGTTGCGCCACAGCGGGTGCTGCAGCAGCCACAGGCCATAGGATGCCATCTCGATCCCTTCGATCTGCACCACGTCGTAGCGGTAGCGCTCCACCAGCATGCCCAGGCGGGCCTGGAAGGTCTCGGAGGCCAGCCGCAGGCCCATGTCGGGCAAGGGGGAACTCAGCGTCTTGAGGGCGCGGCTGGTCAACGAACGGGGCGCCGGCGCCGCGACCGCCTCTACCAACGAGCAAAAGCGCGGCAGCGGCGAGTTGTCCGGCGGATTGTCCGTGCTGTTCTGAAAGCAGAGCAGGTGGATCTCGTAGTCGCCAGCCAGGTTGGCCAGCAGATTATAGTTGCGGATCGTGGTGCCCTGGTGGGGCGGATAGGGCACCTGAGGCGCCAGGAACAGCAGGCGGTGGGTCATGGCGCGTTTCCTGGCTGCTGACACGCAGCCTGGTAGACCGCCAGCGTCTCCTGCGCGGTGCGCTCCCAGGAGAAAGTGCGCGCCCGCGCCAGGCCTTTGGTCCGCAGGCCGTCGCGCAGGCTCTCGTCGGTCAAGATCCGATGCAGCGCCACAGCCAGCGCCTCATCGTCGTTGGGATCGATCAGCAGCGCGGCGTCGCCCACCACCTCCGGCAGGCTGGAGACGTTAGAGACCACCACCGGCGTGCCGCAGGCCATCGCCTCCAGCGGCGGCAGGCCAAAGCCCTCGTAGTGGGCGGGATGCGCCAGACAGCAGGCCAGGTTGTAGAGATAGAGCAAGTCGCCGTTCTGCACCCGGCCCAGAAAGGTGACGTGGCGCTGCAAGTCCAACTGTTCCACCTTCTCGAAGATCTGATCGGCCAGCCAGCCGGTGGCGCCGGCCAACACCAGGCCCACATCGGTCTTGTAGGAATCCAGCAGCCGGCGATAGGCCAGCAGCAGGGTGGCGATGTTCTTGCGCGGCTCGATGGTGCTGACGAAGAGGATGAAGCGCTCGGGCAGGGGGAACTTGCTGCCGATGGACGCCAGCGCCTCGGCCCGCGGCATGGGGCGGTAGAGCGGGTCCGCGGCCTCGTGAACCACCGTGATCTTATCGCGCGGCGCGCCCAGCAGCTTGACCAGGTCGTTCTTGGTGCTTTCAGAGACCGCGATGATGCGGTCCGCGCGCTCCACCGCGGCCTCCACCTGGCCGTAATAGCGCGCGCTCTCCTCGGTCAGGAAATGCGGCCAGCGCAGGAAGGCGAGATCGTGGACCGTGATCACCGACTTGAAGCCATGCAGGCGCAGCGGCGGAATGAAATCGGTGCTGTGCAGCAGGTCAAGGTTCAGGCGGCGCAGGGCAGGAACGAGCTTGAACTCCACTGCCAGCGCTTCCTGCTCCCAGCGGTGATGGCTGGGCGTCCAGATGCTGCGCCGCTGAACGTGCGGCTCGTCCACCAACGTGCGGCGGTCCTTGCGGCTCTGCAACAGCACGTACTGGTTGGTCCGGTCCAGGCGCGCCAAAGCCTGCGCCAGGTGGATGGCATATTGGCCGATTCCCGCGCCTGTGTAGTGGGCGATACGAGCGTCGATTGCGATACGCATCATGAACAACGAACTGCTAAGAAGAGAATATCCGTATCATCTCAAAAAGCCGGGGCCGAGACTTCGGAAGTCTTCCCCAATCTATTGAGATGATACGAATATCCTGATAAAAAAAAGACCTCCATACCTGACCAGCATGGAGGCGACGCCGCCTGACCGGAGCTACTATACCATAGACAGATGCCTGTTGCAAGTTTATCTGGCCTGTCGGCCCGCCGGTCGCTTGTCGGGGATGTTGACCCATGCTATAATCTGCGCATTCCTCTGAACCGACCGAACCGCCACGGAGTCGCCATGAGCTACCTGGAACAACTAGACCACGACTTGAAAGAAGCGATGCTGGCACGCGATGAAACTCGCAAGCGCACCTTGCGTCTGGTCAAGGCGGCCATCGCCTACGCCCAGATCGAGAAACGCACCGCCGGAGACCAGACGGCCACCTTGAGCGATGCCGAAGTGCTTCAGGTGCTCACCAAGCAAGCCCGCCAACGCCGCGACTCGATTGCTGAGTTCAGCAAGGCTGGCCGGCTGGACCTGGTGGCCGAAGAGCAGGCCGAGCTGGCCATTCTGGAGCCCTATCTGCCCAGGCAGCTTGATGCAGCGGAAGTCCGCGCCATCGTCCAGCAGGCGATCGCCGACACGGGAGCCAGCGGCCCCAAGGACATGGGTCGGGTCATGTCCGCGGCTATGGCGCGG
Source organism: Caldilineales bacterium (assembly GCA_021463315.1). Taxonomy (GTDB): domain Bacteria; phylum Chloroflexota; class Anaerolineae; order JAAEKA01; family JAAEKA01; genus JAAEKA01. Next base: position 2,321 of record JAJTXO010000310.1, read on the forward strand.
GTGCAGGGCTTGGCCGATGGCCAGGTCGTGAGCCGGTTTGCCCGCGAGCTGCTGGCCTAAGTACCTGTCCGCAGTCAACTTGGCGGGTTGGCTCGGTCGGAGACCGGCCAAAGCGCGAACGCGCGTTGGCTCGGTCGGAGACCGGCCAAAGCGCGGCAGTTGACTGCGGATAAGCGCTAAGCCGCCCCAGCGCAGGCGATACATGCCATGAACTCCTCCAACGCAGCCCCTCTGTTCCCAGACGCCGCGGCCAAGCCGGCGCGTTCTGTGCGTTCCGCGCTCTTGCTGCTGATTCTTGGCGTGATCTTCGTGGCCGGTACGACTCTGGCCTTGGTGATCCAGTGGCCCGTTATGGGACAGTACACGCTGCGGGTGGGTGATGTCAGCCCCTTCGACATTCGCTCGCCCCAGTTGATCGAATATCTGAGCGAGGTTCAGACCGAAGAGGCGCGCGTGCAGGCCGAGCGCCGGGTGGCGGATATCTATGAACCAGCGCATCGGGTGCGCAGCGAACAGTTGGCGCGCGCCAAGGAGATCGTAGCGCTGATCCAGGCCACGCGCGCGGACGAGGCCGCCACGGCCGAACAAAAGCTGCAAACCCTGAGCAGCCTGCCCGACGTTCAACTGGAGGCGGAGGAGTGGCAGACGCTGTTGGCGCTGGACGAGGAAAGCTGGCTGCGGGTGGCCGATGAGGTGCCCACCGTGCTCAGCTTCGTCCTGTTGAGCGAGATCCGAGACAGCCAGTTGGCCGCCATTCGCCGCCAGGTTCCCTCCTTTGTGGATCTGGTCGACGAGAATGAAGCGCGTGTCGCCATTGCCCTGGTGCGCAGCCTGACCAAGCCCAACACCATCTTCAACGAAGAGCGCACGCTGGCCCTGCGCGCCGAGGCGCGGGCGGCCGTCACCCCGCAGATCGAACGCTATGAAGAGGGAGAGATCATCATCCGCACCGGCGATCTGGTCACCGCGCGCCATATCGAGGTCTTGCAGGCGCTGGGGCTGAACCAGCCCGGCTGGGATTGGTGGCGGCTGGTCACAGCGATCATCATCGCCACTGTCTTGGCGGTGATCTTTGGCCTCTACGCCTTCACCCGCGGCGCGCCGGAGGCGGTGCGGCTCAAAAACATGGGCCTGTTGGTCGCCCTGCTGCTGGCATTCCTGCTGCTGGCCAAGTTTATGATCCCTGGGCGCACGGTGCTGCCCTATCTCTTCCCCCTGGCTGCCGCGGCCATGTTGATCGGCGCGCTGCTCAGTCTGCCCATGGCGATTCTGAGCGTCGTCTATTTCGGCGTCATGATCGCCTATCTCAACGGCGGCCAGGTGGATCTCGTGGTCTACTGTATGCTGACCGCGCTGATCGGCGCGTTGGTGCTGCACAAGGGGGAGCGCATCAACACCTTCGTGGTGGCCGGCGCGGCCGTCAGCGGCGCCAGTATAGCGCTGCTGCTGGCCTTCAACCTGCCTTTCGGCCGCATCGATCTGACCGGCATGATCCAACTGGCGCTGGCTGGCCTGGCCAACGGCGCGGTCGCGGCCAGCATCACCCTGATCGGCTTCTACCTGCTGGGGGCCATCTTCGACATCGCCACACCGCTGCGCCTGATGGAGCTGGCCCGGCCCAACCATCCCCTGCTGCGGGAGCTGGTCACCAAGGCGCCGGGCACCTACCACCATTCGCTGCTGGTCAGCAACCTGGCGGAACAGGCGGCCGAAGCCATCGGCGCGGATGCCTTCCTGACCCGCGTCGGCGCCTACTATCACGACGTGGGCAAGATCAACCGCCCCTATTTCTTCGTGGAAAACCGCATGCAGGGGATCGATCCCCACAGCCAGCTCGACCCCTGGTCCAGCGCCCGCATCATCATCAACCACGTCAAGGACGGCGACGAGCTGGCCCGGCGCCACAAGCTGCCCCACCGGGTGCGCGACTTCATCCTGGAACATCAGGGCGCGGGCCTGGTGAAAGTCTTCTATCACGAAGCGCAGAAGACCGCCGCCCCCGATCCGGTCGACGAGAAAGATTTTCGCTATCCCGGACCCAAACCGAGCAGCCGCGAGACCGCGCTGGTGATGCTGGCCGACAGCTGCGAAAGCGCCGTGCGCGCGGTGCGGCCCGACAGCCAGGCCGGCATCGACGAGCTGGTGCGCAAGATCATCAACCAGAAGCTGATCGAGGGCGAGCTGTCGCAGAGCCCGCTCACTTTGACCGACCTGGAGACCACCCGGCGCATCTTTGTCCAGACGCTGCAAGGCGCCCACCACCCGCGCATCGCCTATCCCGAAGCCGTGACAGCCAAAATGCCAGCGCCCGGCGACGCAGAACCGCGATCGCCCCAGATTCCCGAACCGAACTCCGATGAATCCCCCCACTCCCAGCCCGCCACCAGCTAACATCGAACTTCAGATCGATCCTGCCTACCAGGAACGCGCGCCCGTCCAGCGCCTGCACCAGGCCATCGCGGCCACCCTACGCCACGGCGCCGCCGAGAACGCCGAATTGACCCTGGTCATCGCGGACGATACACTGTTAGCCCAGCTCAACCGCGACTATCGCGGCATCGACGCGCCCACCGACGTGCTCTCCTTCGCCGCGCACGACGAGAGCGAGAGCCAGGAGCTGTTTGTCACCGCGCCTGAAGCGCTCAACTACCTGGGGGATGTGATCATCTCCTTCCCCACCGCCGAGCGCCAGGCGGCCGCGGCCGGCCAAAGCGTAGCGGACGAGCTCTGCCTGCTGGCGGTGCATGGGGTGCTGCATCTGCTGGGCTACGACCATGCCAGCCCTGAGGAAGAGGCTGACATGTGGGCGCGCCAGGCGCAGATCCTGGCCTCCCTTCCCCCCAACGCATGAAGAGTCGCAACCGCTGGCATTCCTTCAGCGCGGCCGCGCGCGGCGCAGCCTACACCCTTCGCACGCAACGCAACGCCTGGATCGAACTGGCCGCGGCGCTGCTGGCGGTGGTGGCCGGCCTCTGGCTGCGCATCGAGCCGCTGGCTTGGGCCGTGTTGGCCCTCACCATCGGCCTCATCCTGGCCCTGGAGGCGGTCAACAGCGCCATCGAGGCGCTGGTCGATCTGGTCTCGCCCGACTATCACGAGCTGGCGCGCATCGCCAAGGACTGCGCGGCCGGCGCGCTGCTCTTCGCCGTGCTGGGGGCCTTGGGGGTGGCGGCCGCCATCTTCGGCCCCCCCCTGGCCCAGATGCTCAGCCGCTGACGCA
>JAJTXO010000311.1 GCA_021463315.1 Caldilineales bacterium
GTGGTGACTTTTTTGCGCGCCGCGGGCGCGGCGGCAGGGGTGGGGGTGGTGGTTGACACGGTACCCTCCTTTCAGGGGTAGAGTCCGAAACGACCGGCTACGGATTGCGCTTCCGGCGGGCGATCATCGCCCGCCTGCGATAAGTGCTGTCTGGTCATCCCGGTCCGGCCAAGGATCCAGGTGACGCAGCTATTATCGCCGAAAAACGCAGAGAATGCAAGTACTTTGTGGACGGAATGATCGTACCACGAAACCAGTTGACGAGTCAGTTGGGAGGTTGTTCTATTGTATCATCTCAAAAAACCGGGGTCGGGACTTCCGAAGTCTGCGCAGGTTTGTTCAAAACGAGCTCACAGTCCATAAGACTTCGGAAGTCTTCCCCCTCTATTGAGATGATACGTTCTATTCAGTTGAATGGGGATTGAGGTCCTGTTGGCGGACTAGCTCCGAGGGGATAGCTCGCATGTGCTCGTCGCGATGGACCAGCGTGGCCCCCTTGATCTGCGCAACGGCGGCAATCAAGGCATCGACCAAGGGCAAACGGCGTGGCGTGCGGCAGCCCAGCACAAAAGCAGCCCGCGCCGTTACTGCATCGACAGGAGCCACTTCGCCAAAGAGCAATTCGTAGGAAACCAGGACCGCCTTGGCCTCTTCCTCTATTGCGCCCAACTCACGCAGCCGGCGGGCAAACTCAGTCAGCGATACGCTGACCAGGATCAACTCAGCCTCGTCATCCTCGAACAGGGCTTGTACCGCTGGCCAACCAGCTTCCTGGCGGTGATGCGCAAGCAGCGCCGAGGTGTCCAGCACATAGCGCATGGCAGGCTACCCTTCCTCGGCTCGTTCGGCAATCAACTCAGCCACCGCATCGCGCTCAGGTGAGAAGCGCCGTCCAGCGCCCAACAGACGCCGCGCCAACTCACCCCGGTCGGGGATGACCCGGACAAGGATCTCGTCCTTGCCTTCGGTCGGCTGCCAGTCGAGGCGATAGCCCGGCTTGATGCCATAGCGCCGTGCAACCTCGGCTGGTATGGTAACCATGTTCTTCTGGGTAACTGTGGTAATCATGGAACGAATTATAGCCATGGAGAACTGGCACGTCAAGTGGGCATGAGGCCGGCTTCTGACCGCGCCAGAGGCGACATCTGGATCTGTTCGGCCTTCTGGTTGATCTGCGCCAGGTCACGAAGTGCATCTGGAGTTGCAGCCAGCCTCCCTGGGGCGTGCGGCCAAAGGCCTTGGACAGGCGCACAGCCACACCTGCACTGCGCGCAGGCGCAAGTGTTTCCGGTGAGATGTCGGCATGGCCGTTGAACAGCAAGGACAGGGTCTTGCGACTGACGCCAAGACCCAACCGCGGCCTGGGTGACCGTAAGCACCAGCGGTTCGATGGTCAGGTCACGGATGATTCCCCAGGAGTTCAGCGACTTGGCGCAGCCGATGTTCTGATCTATAATTCGGCCAACATCGACAAGCCATGGAGTTCAATCATGAAGTTGACACTGGAAGACATCATCCAAGACTTGCGGGCGCTGGACAGCCGTATCCGAGCCTACGAGCGCAAGTATGGCATCACGTCGGAAGACTTCTACAGCCTCTATCAGGAAGGGCTGCTGGACAACGAAGGCTACGAACAGACCACTGAATACACTCGTTGGGCCAGCGCCTATTCGATGAAGCTGGAGCGAGAGGCCGCGTTCCAGGCCACTAGCCGCGCCTTTGTCAGCGGCCTCCGGCAACGAACTGCCGGCCAGGGGGTGCGTTTGTCGCCCAATCCCGAACTGGCGACCGTCTGATGTTGCCCGAGCTGTCAGCCTACGACATGTCGCCCCACGTGCAATGGATCGAACACCAGGGTCATTCAATCCTCTACAGCAACTATGCCGGCCTGAGCGAGGCTGAGTACTTGCAGGCTATGGACGAGACTCAGCGCCAGTTGCTCAGCCGCCCGGCCGGCAGCAAGGCGCTGACCATCACGGACGTCTCGCACAGCCAGCCGACGCGTGCGATCATGGCCAAGGGCAACGCCATGGCCGCGGCAGCCAAGGCGGCTGGCGTGGTCACGATCGATGCGGTGATCGGCATCGGCCGCCTGCAGCGCCCCATCGTCCAGGCCGTGCGCCGCGAGATACACTTCGCCGCCAACCTGGACGACGCTAAACGCTGGCTGGCAGCCCAGGCCGTCCGCTGACCTGGCTCCCCAGTTCACGATCTGATGTCGAAGCGATGCCGCAGCAGCACCTTGACGACCAACAGCACCAGGAATGACACGACCAGCAGGATGACGGACAGGGTGAGCGCGCGGCTGAGCTCCATTTCAAAGCCCAGATAGATGGCCAGTGGCATGGTTTGCGTGCGACCGGGAAAGTTGCCGGCGAAGATGATGGTGGCGCCGAACTCCCCCAGCGCCCGCGCCCAGGTCATGACCGCGCCCGCCAGCAGCGACGCGCTGGCCAGCGGCATGGTGATCATCTGGAAAACCTGCCAACTGCTGGCGCCGTCGATGGCCGCGGCCGCCTCGATCTCGCTGTCGATCTCGGCGAAGCCGGCCGCGGCCGCCTTGACGAAAAAGGGGGCGGCCACGAAGAGCTGCGCCATCACCACCGCGACCTGGGTGAAGGCGATCTCCACGCCCACGGCGCTGAAATGCTGGCCTAGCAGCCCGCGGCGCCCGAAGGCCAGCAGCAGCGCGATGCCGGCCACCGTGGGCGGCATGACGATGGGCAGGTCGATCAGGGTGTCGAGAACGGCCCGCCCGCGGAAGGAGCGGCGGGCCAGCAGATAGGCCACCGGCAATCCCAACACCACAGTGAGCGCCAGGGTGGTGGTGGTGGTGGTCATGCTGAGCCAGATCGCCTGCGCCACGGCCGGGTCGAAGAGCTTGGCCAGGAGGGCGACAGGTGCGGCCCGCGCCAGCAGCGCCAGCAGCGGCAGGGTGAGAAAAAGCAGCAGCGGCGCGCTGAGCAGCAACAGCAGCGCGGTGTTGCGCGTTCGAAACCAAAGACGCACCGGACGCGCAACGGAGACCGCCGACGTGGCCTGGGGAGCAACCATGGTCAATCCGACGGCGCCCCGGTGAAGCCATGGCTGGCCAACACCGCTTGGCCCTCGGGCGAGAGCAGCAAGGCCAGGAAGCTGCGCGCCAGATCGGGGTTGGGCGCGTCGGCGATGAGGGCGATGGGATAGGCAGCCAGCGAGTTGAGCTCGTCCGGTATGGCGATGCGCACCGCTTGATCCGCCATGTCTGGCCCTACGTCCGACGAGTAGACAATGCCAGCGTCGGCCTCGCCCAGCAGCACCTTGCTCAACACGGCCTTGACGTTCTCTTCGTAGGAGACTACATTGGCCAACACCGCGGCCTCGTAGTCCGCGGCAAAGTCCGGCGAGGCGCTGGCTTTCTCCAGGAAATTCAGGGCATAGCCGCCCACAGGCACTTCCTTGGCCGCTAGCACCAGCTTGATGCCTGGCTGGGTCAGATCGTGCAGACTGGCGATGCCAGCCGGATTGTCGGCTGGCACGACGACCACCAACCGGTTGCCAGCGAAGATCTGCTGCGTGCCGCTGATGATGCGCCCGGCGTCGATGGCGGCCTGCATCTGCGCGCTGTTGGCCGAAGCGAACAGATCGGCCGCCGCGCCCTGGCCCAACTGCTGCGCCAGCTGTTGTGAACCGGCGAAGTTGAACACTACATCGACGCCTGGGTTTTCGGCCTTGAACTGCTCGGCCAACTCCTGGAAGGCGTCGGTCAGCGATGCAGCCGCGAACACCACCAGGCTTTGTGAAGCAGGGCCGCTTTGGGGCGCAGTGGCCTGCGGCGCAGCGGCCTGCGGCGGAGGCGCAGCGCAAGCCGCCAGCAGCAGACTGACAATCAACAAAACGAGGCCGAATCGAGCTGATAATCTCATGGCAAAAGCTCCTGGGTGGTCTCCAACAGCGCCTGCTGACATTCGTCCAGCCAACGCAGATGGGCTTCGGTTTGGGCGGCGCGCCAGCGGTAGACGAGCCGTTCATAGGGCTGATCGAGCGGCGCAGAGTCGATCTGGCTCTGTTGGTCCTCCAGCAGCCGGAGGTTGGCCGCGACCTGGCTCTCCAGCAGCCGGCGCAGCGTCGCTGGCCCAGCCTGGCTGGCCAGGAAGAGCTTGGCCAGAAACTCCTGGCGAAACTGGCGCGGCCGGCGCACCGGCTCCACCAGCCAGCGTTGCAGCGTCTCCTCACCCTGGGTGGTCAGGCTGAGCATCTTGCGCGGCGGATGGCCTTCCTGGGGCTCCAACGCGCTGGCGATATAGCCCTCCTCCTCCAGACGTGCCAGCAGGGCATAGAGCTGGCCCTGTTTGACCGTCCAGACCAGGCGCAGGCCGCTGGTCTGACGCAGGCGCTGCTGGATCTCATAGGCATGCATCGGCTGCTGGCTGAGAAAGCCCAGCAGGGCGTATTCGTAGGAAAGGGGAGAGCGGGATTGGCGGGCCATGTCTATCCAGAGCGTGAGTATCCAAAATTTGAATAGGGAGGCGCTATTGTCGCACAGCAAGGTAAAAACCACAAATCAGCCCCCTAACGGCGCGATATCATGCCGAGGCCCGGCGAAGCATCCCCACCCATGTCACAAAAACGATCCACCCATGTCATAAAAACGATCCAGAGGGCGTCCTCGCCCGGCTAAACCCGGCGAGACGCCTCGTTGATCGACCATTCTCAGTGGAATCATGTCATGCTGAGGCTCGGCGAAGCATCCCCACCCATGTTATAAAAACGATCCAGAGGGCGTCCTCGCCCGGCTAAACCCGGCGAGACGCCTCGTTGATCGACTTTTTGCAGAGGAGAGTCATTGATAGCACTCAGTAGCCCAGCGTCAGATCGACGCGGTTGGGCGCGGGCTCGCCGCGGTGCAGCGCGTTGAGCAGCCGCGCCAGGTGCGCCATCCGCCGGCGCTCGGTATAGGGCGCGCCGAAGCTGCCGCCCACGTGCGGGCTCAACACCACATTGTCCAATCGGTGAAAGGGATAGGCCGAGGGCCACGTGTGCTGGCGCGCCGCCGCGTCCGCAGGATAGCGATACCAGACATCCAGCCCGGCCGCGGCCAGATGGCCGCTGGCCAGCGCCTGGTAGAGCGCGCCCTCCTCCACCACCGGCCCGCGGCCGACGTTGACCAGCAGCGCGCCGGCTGGCAGCGCGGCCAGCTCGGCCGCGCCGATCAACCCCTGGGTGTCGGGCGTCAACGGCAGGGTGACCATCAGCACATCGGCCTGGGGCAGCAGCTCGGGCAGCGCGGCCGGGCCGAAGACCGCCACGCCGTCGTCGGCCGGGCCATCGACGCCGGGCCGGCGGCGCAGCGCCAGCACCCTCATGCCCAACGCCTGGCAGACCCGCCCCACATGCTGGCCGATCGCGCCGTAGCCCAGGATCAGGGCCGTCTGGCCGTGCAGTATCGTCACCGGCGGCGGCTCATAGCGCAGCGTCCAGTCGCCGCGGCGCAGCGCCTGACCAAAGAAAAAAGATATTGTTGCAGCAATTTCGAAAGCAATTTTGGGAGTTCCAG
>JAJTXO010000312.1 GCA_021463315.1 Caldilineales bacterium
GGCTGCGCAGCGCCGAGCTGGTCATGCTGGCCGAGGTTCAGCACGGCATCGAGGGCGGCCTGCGCCAGCCTGCGCCGGACGGCGACAACGGCGAAAACGGCAAGGTCGCGCCGGCGCGGGCGGGCGACCGCAACCATACCTTCATCAAGTTCGACCAGCCGCTGGAATACTGCTACCGGCGCGATAAGGTCGCGATCTACGGCAATGTGGTCAAGGCCACCCACGGCGAGACCCGCCCGGAGTCGTTGGGATCCGGCAACGGCAGCAAGGCTTTCCAGTCCTTCCCGCTGCGCCAACCGCCCTTGACTTTCGTCTCCGCGCCGACGGCCGCAGGTGCGGCGAGCACGCTCAAGGTCTACGTCAACAACATCGAGTGGCAGGAGGCCGACGCCTTGGCCGGCCTGCAGCCCGGCGATCGCCGCTTCATCATGCGTACAGACGACGACGGCAAGACGACGGTGGTCTTTGGCGACGGCCGCCAGGGCGCGCGCCTGCCCACCGGCAGCGAGAACGTGCGCGCCGAGTATCGCAACGGCATCGGCCAACCCGGCAACGTACAAGCTGAGCAGATTTCGCAGCTGATCACCAGGCCGCTGGGCGTCCGGGGCGTGATCAACCCGTTGCGCGCCAGCGGCGGCGCAGACAGGGAGAGTCGCGACCAGGCGCGCAGAAATGCCCCCCTGGCCGTCATGGCGCTCGACCGGCTGGTGGCTGTGCAGGACTACGCCGACTTCGCCCGCACCTTTGCCGGCGTCGCCAAGGCCGTGGCCACCCGCATCAGCAACGGCCGCCGCGAACTGGTGCATGTCACCATCGCCGGCGCGAACGACAGCCCCATCGACCGCACGTCCGATCTCTACCGCAACTTGACGCAGGCGCTGCACGACTTGGGCGATCCGGCGCTGCCGGTGCAAGTGGCCAGCCGCGAACGGCTGCTGCTGGCGCTGCAGGCCAACGTCAGCATTCAACCCAATCGCATCTGGGACGAAGTGGTGCAGGCCATGCAGCGCCGTCTGCTGGACGTCTTCAGCTTCGAGCGTCGCGAGCTGGGGCAGGACGTGCTGCTCAGCGAAGTGATCAGCGTGCTGCAGGTCGTTCCTGGCGTCTCTTACGTCGATGTGGACACGCTGGGCGGCATCCCCGAGAAACGGGCCGACGACAGCGGCGTGCGGCAACTGCTGACACCGGACGAGATCAGCGCCGCCGTGCGAGGCTTGCTGGCGGATGAACTGCGCCCGCAGCACAGAATTGCGGTGAACCTGGCAGCGCCAGAAATGGGCGCTGTCCGCCCAGCGCAGATCGCCTACTTCTCGCCGGCCGCGCCCGATAGCCTGATACTGAACCAGCAATGAGGTCAGACGCATGAGCGAAAACATAGACCACCTTTATGAACTGCTGCCGGCGATCTATCGGCTGCGCGACGCCGAGCAGGGCTACCCGCTGCAAGCGCTGCTGCGGGTGATCGACGAGCAGGTCGCCGTGCTGCGGGAGGACATCGACCAACTGTACGAGAACTGGTTCGTCGAGACCGCACAGGACTGGGCCGTGCCCTACATCGGCGACCTGGTCGGCTACCAGCCGGTCTTCGAGGCTGGCGAGCCGGGCAGCGCGGCCACGGCCCAGGGGCAGGCGCGCAACAAGATTCTCGTCCCCCGCCGCGAGGTGGCCAACACCCTGCGCAACCGGCGGCGCAAGGGCACGCTGGCGCTGCTGGAGCTGCTGGCGTCGGACGTGGCCGGCTGGCCGGCGCGGGCCGTGGAGTTCTATAAGCTGCTGGGCTGGACCCAGAACCTGAACCACCGCCACGCGCGGCGCGGCCAGACCGTCGACCTGCGCCAGGGTGAAGCGCTGGACCTGCTCGACGGCCCCTGCGACCGCGTGGCGCACACGGTGGACGTGCGCCGCATCGCCAGCGGCCGCACGCCGGGGCGCCACAACATCCCCAGCGTGGGCCTGTTCGTCTGGCGCCTCAAGCCATACACGGTGACCGAGACGCCGGCCTATTGCCTGGAGGAGGTTGGGCCGCACTGCTACACCTTCAGCGTCCTGGGCCAGGACACCGCGCTGTACATCCAGCCCCAGCCCGAGAGCGAACCTAGCCAGATCGCCGGCGAGCTGAACCTGCCTGCACCTATCCGGCGGCGGGCCTTCGAGCAGCGCATGGCCGATTTCTACGGCGCAGAGCAGAGCCTGGCCATCTGGGCCGGCGACTGGGCCAATCTCGACCCGACGCAGCCGGTCCCGCCCGGCTCGATCATCGCCGCCGACCTGACCGACTGGCAGTACACGCCGCCGCGCAACCACATCGCGGTCGATCCATTACGCGGCCGGATCGCCTTCCCGCCCAAGCAGTTGCCCAAGCGCAAGGTGCGCGTCAGCTACCGTTACGCCTTCAGCGCGGATATGGGCGGCGGCGAGTACGACCGGACATTGATCGAGCCGCCAGCCGCCAAAATCTATCGAGTGGGTGCAGATCAGGATGACAAACGCCTCGCCGATGCACTCAAGCGCTGGCGCAAGGAGGACCCGGACGACGCGGTCATCGAGCTGTGCGACAGCGCCGTCTACGTGGAGCAGATCGCCATCGAACTGCGGCCCGGCCAGAGCCTGCAAGTGCGGGCCGCCAACCGCCGCCGGCCGGTGCTGCGCCTGCTGGACTGGAACACCGATCTGCAGGACGCGTTGAGCGTCACTCTGGCCCACGACAGCCGTTTGACGCTGGACGGCCTGTTAATCACCGGGCGATCGGTGCATATCCAAGGCGCGTCGCGCGACGACGCCAACGGCGCACCCAGCGCGCGCTGCTCCGCTGAGATCGTCATCCGCCACTGCACGCTGGTTCCGGGCTGGGGGCTGCATAACGACTGCCAGCCGCGCCGCCCGGCCGAGCCGAGCCTGGAGCTGAGCAACGTGCGCGCCCGGCTCCGCATCGAGCACAGCATCGTCGGCTCGATCCAGATCAACGAGGACGAGGTCCACGCTGATCCCATGCCGTTGATCATCACCGACAGCATCGTGGACGCCACCGGCGCCGAGCGCGAGGCCATCGGCGCGCCGGGCTACGCGGCGGCCCACGCTGTGCTGACCATCCAGCGCTGTACGGTCTTCGGCATCGTGCAGGTGCATGCCATCGAGCTGGCGGAAAACAGCATCTTCATCCACTGCGTCCACGTCGCGCGCCGCCAACTGGGCTGCATGCGCTTCTGCTACGTGCCGCCCGGCTGCCGCACCCCGCGCCGCAGCCACTGCCAGCCTGATCTGGCCGCCGCCGGCCTGGCGGGCGACGACAAGGCGCGCGCCGAGCTGCGCGTGCGACCGCAGCTCAACAGCAGCGCCTATGGAACGGCCACCTACTGCCAGCTCGCCGACACCTGCGCCGAGGAGATCGCGCGCGGCGCGGACGACGAGTCGGAGATGGGCGCCTTCCACGACCTCTTCCAACCACAGCGCGTCGCCAACCTGCGCGCCCGTTTGAGCGAATATGCGCCGGCCGGGATGGAAGCAGCCATCATTTTTGCCAGCTAGGAGACAGCCATGCAAGGCGACTTTACCCGTAACACCTTTGATCGCGCCAAGCACTTCAGCCGCGTGCTGATGCAGCAAGGCCGCGTGCAACTGGACGCCGACTGGAACGAACAGACGGCCATCCTGTTGCACACCCTGCGCACGTTGACCCGTGACCTCTTTGGCGAGCATGGCGGACCGGGTCAAGGCGCTGGCTTCGTAATCACCAGCGGCGCCGCCGGCCAAGACTTCATGATTGGCCAGGGGCACTACTACGTCGATGGCATTCTGGTCGAGAACGATGCCGATTGTTGGTATCAAGGCGGCGCAGACCTCCTCCCCCAGCCGGACCATCGCCCTGAAGCTGCCCTGGAGAAGGGCCAGAACTACCTGGTCTACCTGGACGTGTGGGAACGCCACATCTCCCCGGTCGAAGACGACGATATTCGCGAGAAGGCCCTGCTCGGTCCCGACACCGCCACGCGCGCCAAGGTGGTCTGGCAGGTGAAGGTACTGCCGAACCCCGATGGCGCAACCTGTGAGGATCTTGCGGCGACGCTGCGCAGACCGGTCGCACCGCTGGCCAAGGCACGCGTCATGCCCACTGCGCCCAGCGTCGATCCCTGCATCCAGGCGCCGGACGCGCGCTACCGCGGGGCCGAGAACCAACTGTATCGGGTGGAGGTTCACCAGGGCGGCCGGGCCGGGGGCGGGGCAAGCTTCAAGTGGTCGCGCGACAACGCCTCCGTCATCTTTCCCATCGTCCAAATGAACGGCGCGGTCGCAACGCTGGAGCACCTGGGCCGCGACGCGCGCCTGGGCCTGCGGGTGGGTGATTGGGTGGAGGTGGTCGACGACGACCAGACCTTGCGCGGCGGCCCCGGCCCCATGCTCCAGGTGGACGCCATCGACCCGGTCGAGTTGAAAGTGACCCTCAAGACGCGCGCCGGTGTCGCACTTTTGCCCTACGACGAGACCAGCCGCAACCATCCTTACCTGCGCCGCTGGGATCACAAGGCCGGCCCACTGATCGAGGGCGCTGCGCCGCCGGTGGAAGACAACGCCGACCAGTGGCTGGATCTGGAGGATGGCGTGCAGGTTCAGTTCCAGCCGGGCGGCGACTATCGCAGCGGCGATTACTGGCTGATCCCCACGCGCACGACCACCGGCCAGGTGGAATGGCCGGGACCGGCGGACGCGCCAGAGGCCCAAGAGCCTCAGGGCATCGACCACCACATCGCGCCGCTGGCCCAGATCGAGGTCGACGCCGCAGGCGCTGTGGCGATGACCCACGATTGCCGTTTCGTTATGACGAGCGCGATGCGTCGCCTTTAAGAAGACGTTGCCTGACGCTGAGCGATCTGCGCCTCGCGTCGGCGGCCTACTGTGACAACACAACGACGCTACCTAGCCTACCTCCTTCGCCTCTGGCTCAGCGACAACGCCGGCCAGCCGGTCTGGCGCGGCTCGCTGGAGGACCCGCACAGCGGCAGCCTCATCGGCTTCGGCGACATGCAGAGCCTGTTTGCCTATCTCAACCAGCAAACTGAGATCCCGCCCAGCACATCCGACAATGTGGAAACGTAGGACATAACAAGACCTGCGAGGTTTTCGGCAACCTCGCAGGTCTGACCACAGGGCGGACAAGATGACAGACGAACCAATGCCACCTGGGGTCCAGCGGGGTGTCCCCCCACCGCCTGCGGGACCTGGCCGACGTGCTGGACGCATTCGTTCAGGCCAAATACGCAGGCCTATGGGAACAGGCGCGGGCGGGGCAGGCTGCCTTCACATCCAGGGACTTACCGTAGCAGCGCGGCCGCCACCTGTTCCGGCGTGCCCTGCACCCGCTGCACCTGGCAGCCGGCCTGGCGCAGCGCGTCCTCGGTGGCCTGGTTGATGTCCTGCAGCTCGCCGACGATGACCACCTGGGCCGCGTGGCTGGCCTCCTCCACCCGATAGCCCACGGCTGGCTGCTGCGCCAGCAGATAGCCGCGCGCCAGCTCCAGATAAACGGCCGTGCGGGGGGA
>JAJTXO010000313.1 GCA_021463315.1 Caldilineales bacterium
GGACGCCGACCCACACGCCGACCCCAACGTGGACGCCGACAGACACACCGACGCCCACATGGACGCCGACAGACACACCGACCCCAACGTGGACGCCGACGGATACACCGACCCCAACGTGGACGCCAACGGATACACCGACCCCAACGTGGACACCGACCCACGCACCGACGCCCACATGGACGCCGACCCGCACGCCGACAGCCACCCCGTGGGCGCCGACCGCCGGCGTTTGGACTAACAACGCCAGCACTGTGGGCTTCTTGGTGACTACCGACCAGCAATATGTAGACAACTTCACCATCATCGTTGCCGTCACTGGCTGCGGAACGTACACGATCCAGAATCACGTGGCGTACTCGATAGTGAACCGCGCCTTCTCGTTCACGGGCACGTTCTACGCCTCGGGCACGTTTAGCAACCAGACGACCGCGAGCGGCGTGGTCGGCCTAAGCAACTTCTACATTTCCGGCTGCGGTTACGTGACAGGTGGGCCCTGGTCGTATACTGCCTATTGGCGACAAGCAGCAGTTGAAGGCTCACCACTTGGAACTGGCTCGGCGCCAGTCCGTCGTCTGCCTTCCGACGCGCGCCGCGCTTTGTCACCGCCTGCTCAGGTCCGTAGCCATTGATTTGCACAATCTGGTCGAGAGCCAGCCTTTGTGTGCCTGGCTCTCGACCAGCCACAGACCGTTCGCCACGTTCCGTTGCCTTCTCGCCATATCCTGAATAGGAGTCGGAAACCTTTGCTCCGGTTTCGAGGGAGAGCCGAGGCCGTCTATGGTTGACCCAGCGTAGCCACCTGCCGAACTACCTGCTGTACCAGGCCGGCGCTCAGTTCCTGGAACGGCGCGGGTTCTGCAAGAACCTGTTCAACCACTGGGCTACCGGGCGCGGCGACAACCGCTACTTCACCTTTCCCACCCGTGGCGAAGACCTGTTAGCCATGGGCACGATCGCCGATGGCGTGTTCGGGGACTATCACTACCGGCACCCGGTGTACAGCACGTATCGCGCCGCTGTGACGGCCGGCTTTCCCGGCCTGGAAGGCGGCCTGGGCCGCACCCACGCTGAGAACAGCCTGCGGCCACTGGTGACGGCCATCCTGTCCGGGCAGGTATCGGACAAAGCACTGGCCAGCCTGCGCGCCTTGCGAGGAACTGAAGGAGACCGATTACTCGGTCTTTGGCTGCGCTGCGGCCTATTGGCCGCCGAAACCAGCCCGACTGACTTCTCCCTAACGTCCTGCGGTTCGTGGTTTGCCGGCAATATGTTGCTGCAACTGGAAAGCGCCCTTGCCCGCCATTTTCCCGTCTGATGGTTCTTTGCCTGGGCGTTCGTGCAAGGAACCTCTGGCGTGGTCTCAATCTATATGTGGCGGTTCTCGCCGTTATTGTGTTGGCGCCTTTGTCGCTCAAATCAGCGTATGAGTGAACCGGGCGCAGACAGGAAGATAAGCCATGCACCCGCAACCTAGCCGGATTCTAATGCTTTTTGTCTTGCTGGTCGCCGTCACTCTCGCCCTTGTCAGCTGTGCTCGGCCTAATGTTAAGCGTCTATCGCGCGCCCAGGATGTCGATGGCTTGATCGCTGCACTATCCTACGAAGATCCCACCGTTCGGAGCGCCGCCGCTGCTGCCCTAGGGCGGCTTGGCGGTCCGCGGGCAGTAGAAGCGCTCCTCCCAGCGCTTTCAGATGAAGATGCGTCTGTCCGCCAAGTCGCTGCTCAGGCTCTTCCGATCATCCGACCTACCAATGCCGCCTCAGTATCTGAGCTTGCCGCAAGTACGGAGCTTGGTGGCGCCGTCAGCGCGATCTCGTTTAGCCCTGATGGTCGTGTCATCGCATTCGGTGACATGGCGGGATCGATTCACTTTTGGGACGCCAGGCAGGCAACGGAAATCAAGGTCTTAGAAGGGTTTTCAGGTCGCATCAGCGATCTGGAATTCTCGCCCGACGGATCTTTCATTGCCGCGATGACCCCCAGTTGGCTTGGTGAGGACTTTCGCAAGCTGCGGCTGTGGGATTCTGGCTCCTATGAGGAGCTTCCCGCTCTTTCCCTGATTGGCAACGATGATTCTGTCGATGTTAGGGCTGCCACCGTACTCGCGATGAGTCCGGATGGGAAGCTGTTGGCTCTGGATACGTGTGTCGGGCCTTTCGATTTTGGTCTGTCCGGATCACTGATCTGTGACTCGGCAAGTTTCCGTTTGCTGGACTCACATACGGGTGCTTCCGTGGCTGAAATGCCGCGCCCTTTCTCCAACGGAATATGGGACATCGAATTCAGCCCGGATGGCGCACTTGCAGTCGTATGTGGAATGGATGGGACGGCACGTCTGTTTGATGTGGAAAGTAGGGAGGAAAGATACATCGTGATTAAGAGCAACATGCATGTGTTGGATAGTGCCTTTAGCCCTGATGGTCGAACTTTGGCGGTGGGTTTGGGTGACAGCACGATACACCTGTTTGATGTAGAGACGGGTACTGACTCTGCAGTTCTGATTGGCAACACCGAAGCCGTAACGAGTGTCGCCTTTGGCCCAAATGGCGACCTCTTGGTATCAGGTAGCACGGATAAGACGGTAAGACTGTGGGATGTTGCTGCTAGAACTATGCTAGCCACTCTTAACGGTCATGCTGACGCTGTTCTCACGGTCGCATTTAGCCCTGATGGGATGCTCGTTGCTTCTGGTGGTAATGACATGTCAGTTCGTTTTTGGGGTCTACCACGCTGAAAGGACGGACCAGAAATGCTCTTGTTACGCGCCTTGCTCATCAGACAGTGTCGGGTCTAGGATTGCGCTTGTACACCTGTCGAGGCTCCAAGATGACTACCGGCAGCTTGCAGGACATCGTCCTTCGAAACATGGAAGACCTACAATTCCTTAGGACTCGTCACGAGATAAGTGTGTCAGTCGTTACGCTTATGCAAGCGTGGAACCTGTGACACTTGTTTTCGTGCGGGTCCTTACTTCCTCGGGTCGCGCAGCGTCTTCAGGGGCAACAAACCCATTGACGCAGCCCGGCGATGCGGGCCATGCGATCGTTGTAGACGCTGGTGCCTCCGGCACCGACGGCTGTTCCTTCCTCCTGCCCGCTGTGGACTGTCGAGGTCGTCGAAGCTTCGGCGGTCATGGAATTCGATCGGTTCTACATCGAGTCAGACGGACGGACGCGCATGGTGCTAGTTTCCGTAGAATTTTCCTGCCAGGGCGCTGACGACGTGGATTTCTATCCCGAGAGCGTGGTCTTGATTCATGTGGGCGATGAGATGGCCGGATGGGCGAAGACTGCAGATTTGTTTCAAAGCGAATCGCTATCCGGCGGCACTGTCATCGACTTCTCGAAGTCGGCCGCCTTCTGGACTCTAGCCGGGCCGGACATAGAAGAGTCAGCGACTTTCGTCTACGAGTTTCCCAAGGACTTCACCGACTTCGAGCTGTTGTTCCCTGGTTCTACACCGATTCCAATCTCGCTGCAATGACCGCCATTAACTGGCAGCCAGTAGCTTCGAGGCTTGCTTTTGCCCGCTTTCGTTGTGCAGTCGTCTTTAATTTGCATCTCAAGGTCCGTCTTGACACTTGCCGTTTCGGCGCACACTCCGTCATCTCCAGGAGGTTGCCATGTTGACCCGCAAAATGACCGTAGTTGTTGTCTGCATCCTGTTGGCCGTCCTTGCTGTTGGCGTTCGGCAGGCTATCGCCATGCCCCCTTCTCAAACGCTTGATCCCGGCAAACCCGCGGGAGCGGATTCGGGCACGCCCTACATCGTACGGGAGGCTATGGAAACCATGAGCGCCACGATTGAGCTTACGCAGCCCGTCCTGTCTGTATCGGACAGCATGTTCGAGGATTTCGAAGCCGCTTGGCCGGCTCCAGGCTGGGAACTTCACGACACCAGCGCGCAGGATGGCGGTGAGTACCTGTGGGGAAAGCGCAACTGCCATCCGCACACCGGTGGCTTCGCAGGCTGGTCAGTCGGTGGCGGCGCACAGGGTAGCGCCCTGAGCTGCTCCGCCACTTACCCTAACTACTCCTACACGTGGGCGCTCTACGGTCCTTTTGATTTGAGCGACGCGCTAAGCGCGACCCTCGATTTCCATTTCTGGGGTCGCACCGAGGGGTTCTCGGGCTGTCCCTTCGATTATTTCTTCGTAGGGAGTTCAACTAATGGGCAGCAGTTCAGCGGCACTCGTTACTGCGGTGACTGGTCCGGGGGCGACGCTGGCAACGGCTACTACATCGGCGACCTAAGCTTGAATAGCCGGGTGGGTGAAAGTCAAGTCTGGGTTGGCTTCCTTCTCAAAAGCGATTCCAGTGTTGTTTACAACGGTATCACTATCGACAATGTGACGCTTGAGGTCACTGGCGGACAGATACCCACCGATACACCTACACCAACACCTACAGTCACTTCTACACCCACCGTTACTGTCCCGCCTGGCTCCCACTCTGTGTTCTTGCCAATTCTTGTTAAGGCGCCGACAGCAACACCGCCTCCTACCGACACCCCCACGCCAACGCCCACCCCAACCATCACACCGGCCCCAATACCGCCTGAACCTGGGCGTATCGTGTTCATGTCTAAAGATGCTCAATGCTCACTTTTCGAGCACCTTTACATTATGGATTCTGATGGCAGCAATCTGCGTCAGCTCACATCTTTCGCAGGCGCCGCGGAGGCCCCCGATTGGTCGCCTACCGGCAACGAAGTCGCATTTACTCGCTACTTCTCACCCGGAGGTTGCTCGATCAACATCACCGATGGTGATATCTATGTAGTTAACGCTGACGGCTCTAGCCCGACCCGTCTTGGCTCCGGCCATTCGCCGGATTGGTCTCCCGACGGCCAGAAAATTGTATTCGTGTCGCACCATAATATCTACGTCATGAACGCCAACGGCTCAAATGTCACTCGGCTCACTAACCATCCCGATTGGGACAGCGATCCCGTTTGGTCTCCTGATGGCACACGGATTGCATTCAGCTCCGATCGCGAAGGCGATTATCACATCTACGTGATGAATGCCAATGGGTCTGGCGTCACCAAATTGACTAACCACCCGGTGGGCGATGCCACCACTCCTGCCTGGTCGCCTAACGGTGCACGTATCGCCTATCATTACAATCCGTCTGTTTCATGGGGTGGTCCTGCCAGCGAAATCTACGTGATGAATGCCGACGGCTCTGGTTCTGTCAACGTGACCAATTCGCCAGGCTTGGATGATGATCCCGGCTGGTCGCCCAACGGCGGCTATATCGTGTTTGCATCGAGTCGCCAAGGCGACCGCGACATCTACGTGATGCGAGCAGATGGGACAGCGCAAACACGGATCATGAACAACAACGTCAACGACTTCCAGCCAGATTGGCATAGATGACAACCACCTGATGCTAGACGATACTTCGTGTTGCTTCACTCATATCATCTCAATAGATTGGGGAAGACTTCCGAAGTCTTATGGACTGTGAGCCCGTTTTGAACAAACCTGCGCAGACTTCGGAAGTCTCGACCCCGGTTT
>JAJTXO010000314.1 GCA_021463315.1 Caldilineales bacterium
AGTCTTATGGACTGTGAGCTCGTTTTGAACAAACCTGCGCAGACTTCGGAAGTCTCGCCCCCGGTTTTTTGAGATGATACCCAAGTCTGAATATAATGGCCGAACTTCCGATCGCGCGGCTGCCTCTGGCTCGAATCTGGCCAGCGCGCCGCCCGCGGCCTATCGTCCTCCTCGTTCCGGGAATCAAGCGCGGCGCCTTGCCCGTTGGTTGGCGCTGCGCTCAGCAGCTATCGCGTGAAACTAAACCACAACTCACAAAGGACGTACAGATCATGAACATCATCCTCAATGCAGACGTGCGCTGCACCGACGGCGATGGCGGCAAAGCCGAAGCGCTGGTCTTGAATCCGCTGACCAAGGTGGCCAGCCACCTGGTGGTCGAGCTCAAAGGGTTGGGGCGTCATCAGGTGCTGCTGCCCCTGAGCTACGTCGCCGAGAGCTCTGCCAAACGGATCACAGCAAGCTGCGCGCGCGCTGACCTGGCGCAGATGGCGCCGTTCATCAAGCTGGTGCGCGTGGAAGGCGAAGGCCTGGATGGGCTGGATGCTCAAGCCCTGGTCGGCGCTCAGCGCCAGAGCGGCACAGGCTTCCAGGATTTCGACTTCGCCGGGGCCGGCAGCTCGAAGACGGTCGAGATGGAAGCCGTGCCTGAGGCCGAGATCGTCGTGCGGCACGGCACTGCGGTCGAGGCGACCGATGGAACCGCGGGCGAGGTAGACGGTTTCACCCTCGATGCGCAGTCCGGGCAGATCACGGCCCTGGCGCTGCGCGCGGGGCACCTGTTCAAGAAGGAGGTCCAGATCGCCCTCGCTCAGATCGATCGCATCGGCGAAGCGGCGATTCAGCTCAACATCGCCAAGGCCGACGTGCAGTAACCGTTCAAAGGCCAGCTTCCTCCGCAGTTCGGTCCAACAGCCCGCAGCTTGAGGGCTGGACTGCGGCTTGGAATCCGGCGAGGGCCTGTCCCAGCGCTGCCGCAACGGTTCATAGCCTTGGGCCGCGCCACGCCCAAGAGGTGTTTTTCCATGGCACGCAGGTCGAAAAGCTCTGCTAAGGGCCAGTCCGCCCAGGAATTCGCCGTGATCGGCTTGGGGCGTTTCGGCGCCATCACCATCATGCTTCTCCTGTTGAAACGCCGCGGGCGTGACAGCCTGGTGAAGTATCCCGAAGAGCTGGTCCTGGTTGGATGACGGCTCTGGCCTGGCGCTGGTCGCCAGGGGTCACGTAGATCTCGATCCAGGACACGCCAAGAGCGGCCCACGGCAGCGCGGCTGCTCAGCCAGCGAGCCATATGCTGGTTGAATGGCCTTCCGATCGATCCCAATCCTTCGACCGTAGCTACGGAGTCTGACAATGGCATCGAACACCCAGCAGGGCTCAGCGCCCAAGCCGATCGGCTATGAGCTGTTTATCGGCGCGTTGTCCGTTCTGTCGATCTTCAATCTGGTCTTTCTCTGGATCGTGAATGATCCGGATATCCAGAACGTCATCTATCTGATCAATGGCTTCATGATGCCGATCTTCCTCGGCGACTTCGTGTACCGGCTCTTCACCACACCCAGCAAGACCGATTACTTCTTCCGTCGCTTCGGCTGGGCGGACCTGCTCTCCAGCCTGCCCTTTCCCCAGCTCAAGGTCCTGCGTCTGTTCCGGCTCTGGCGCGTCATCCGCCTGTTCAAGCAGTACGGCGCGCACCAACTGTTGGACGAATTCCTCCAGCACCGCGCCGAAAACGCGTTGTTGCTGGTGGTCTTCCTCGTCATGTGCGTGCTCGAGTTTGGCGCGATGGCCGTGCTGAAAGCCGAAAACCGCTCGCCCGATGCCAACATCACCAGCGCGGGCGATGCCATCTGGTGGGCCTATGTCACCATCACCACGGTCGGCTACGGCGACCAGTTCCCGGTGACCAATTGGGGCCGCATCGTCGGCGTCTTGGTCATGACGGCTGGCGTAGGCTTGTTCGGCACCCTGGCCGGCTTCCTCTCCACCAAGCTTCTCACGCCGCCGGCCAAGAAGCCGGAGCCCGCGGCTGAGCCGGCCGCCAACGACCCCAAGGCGCAGCTCGCCGAGCTGAAGCGTCTGTTGGCGGCACAGGAGCAAGCCAACGCCGACCTGCGCGCCAAGCTGGAAGAGATCGATCGCCTGCTCTAGGCGGAACTGCTCAGTCGCCCCTTCCACCCGCCCTGCGCGCCTCGACGGCCGAGGCCGGGGCGCAGGCAGCGCGTCAGTGTCCTCCAACCGGCCAGCCAAGTCCGGGGCTGTCGCAGGCAGGCGCGAAGACCGGCCACGGCGAGGAGTTGGTCGCGGGCGAGCCTTTAGCGAATTGTTGCTGCTGCCATTGTGCGCTACAATGCCAAATGCACTGTCCAGGAGCGAAAACATCGTCTGTCGTGCGGCGTTGCCTGGACACAGGAGGCAACCTCATGCGTTTTTTCAACACGGAAGGCCCGGTCAACTGCCAGGATCACTACTGCCTGGCGCCGTTGTCGCGTCTGGACATGGAAGACGTGATGGCGCTGATCGGTCAGAAGAAGTATTTTCTGCTGCATGCGCCGCGCCAGACGGGCAAGACCACCTGTCTGCTGGCGCTGGCCGACTATCTCAACCAGGCGGGGCAATATCACGCCGTCTACGCCAACATCGAGGGCGCCCAGGCCTGGCGGGAAAACGTGGAGCAGGGCATGGCCACGGTCGTGACTGACATTGCTACCTGGGCGCGCTCGCTGACCAGCGCCTGCGACGCCGAGACATTGATGCATGAGGTGCTGGCTACGATTGCGCCGGGATCAGCGCTGGGCGTCTTCCTGTCACGTTGGTGCGAGCAACTGGACAAGCCGCTGGTGCTGATGCTGGACGAGGTCGATGCGCTGGTGGGGGACACGCTGATCTCGCTGTTGCGCCAGTTGCGCGCCGGCTATCCCAAGCGCCCTGAGCACTTCCCCCAGTCGGTGATCCTGTGCGGGGTGCGCGATCTGCGCGACTACCGCATCCAGGCCAGCAGCGACAAGGCGGCCATCACCGGCGGCAGCGCGTTCAATATCAAAGCGAAGTCGCTGCACCTGGGCGATTTCGACCAGAAGGAGACCGTGGCGCTGCTGCTGGAGCACACCGTCGAGACGGGCCAGGTCTTCACCCCAGGAGCGCTGGAGTTGATCTGGCAACTCACCAACGGCCAGCCCTGGCTGGTCAACGCCCTGGCCTACGAGACCACCTGGGAGATGCGCGCCGGCCGCGACCGTTCGCGGCCCATCGACGCGGCCATGATCCAGGAGGCTAAGGAGGCGTTGATTCTGCGCCGGGTGACGCACCTGGACCAACTGGCCCACAAGCTGCGCGAGCCGCGCGTGCGGCGGGTGGTGGAGGCGTTGCTGACGGGCGATCCTTCGCCCGATGCGATCCCGCCTGACGACATAACCTATGTAAACGACCTTGGGTTGATCAGGACCGAAGGCCAGCTCAGTATCGCCAACCCGATCTACCAGGAAGTCATTCCGCGCGAGCTCATCTTCAGCACACAGCTCACCATTGCCCAGGAACCAGCCTGGTACATCGGACGCGACGGCAAGCTGGACCTGCCCAAGCTGTTGGCGGCTTTTCAGCAGTTCTTTCGTGAGCACTCCGATGCGTGGCTGGAGGGCTTCAACTACCGCGAGGCGGGGCCGCAACTGCTGCTGCAAGCTTTCCTGCAGCGCATTGTCAACGGCGGCGGCCGCGTCGACCGCGAGTATGGCCTGGGCCGGCGGCGCACCGACCTGCTGGTGCTGTGGAACCATCCGGCCGGCGTGCAGCGCGCGGTGATCGAGCTGAAGCTGTTGCGCGGCTCGCTGGAGGCAACGTTGCAGGAGGGGCTGGCTCAGACCTGGGAATACGCCGACCGCTGCGGCGCGGCCGAGGCGCATCTGGTGCTCTTCGATCGCCGGCCCAACAGAACCTGGGACGAGCGCATCTGGCAGCGCAGCGAGCGCTACGAGAGCCTGCCCATTGCCGTGTGGGGCATGTAGCCACCACTTGATTCTAGCGGAGTCCACGCATGACATCTTCCGGTGGTTTCAGCCCTGCCTTTCGGATCATTCTATTGTTAGCCGGCGGCGCCATCGTTCTGTGGGGCATGAGCCAGTACGCCGACTACATCCTCTCCATCACCTTCGCCATCCTGATCGCCCTGGCCGCGGATCCTCTGGTCAACCGGCTGCGCCGCCGGGGCATGCATCGCGGCGCAGTGCTGGCCATCGCGCTGGCGCTGGTCTACGGGGCGCTGGCCTTGCTGGGCTTGCTGCTGATCTACGGCGCGGCGCAGTTCTTGACAGAACTGCCCACCTACACGCAGCAAGCGCACGATCTGACGGCGCAGTGGCAGGCCGCGCTGCAAAATCTGGGTCTGGAGAGCGCCGGATCCCAGGCGCTGGCCAGCCAAGCCAATCTCGCCAAGCCGCTGAACCGGATCGGCGATCTGCTGGCGTCGCTGGGCAGCATCATCGGCAGTGTCACCACGCTGATCCTGCTGACCACCTTTTTGTTCGTCGATATCGTCCTCTGGCCCGGTCGCCTGGCCGAGACTGCCCAGCGCGGCCATAGCTATGCCCGACGGCTGGCCGAGTTCATGGTCGATCTCAGGCAATACATCGTGGTCATGGTGATCATCGGCACATGCATCGGCGCGCTGAACACCGTGATGTTCTACCTCTTCGATGTGCCCAGCGCTGTGCTGTGGGGCGTGCTCTCCGGCATCCTGAACTTCATCCCCTTCATCGGCTTTTGGCTGGGCTTGATCCCACCGGCCATATTGACGCTGCTCGAATTCGGCCCGCAGCGCATGTTGTTTCTAGCCATCCTCTACGTGGCCATCAACGGCTTCGTGCAAAACGTGATCCAGCCGCGGCTGGTGGTGACGCGGCTCAACCTGACGCCCTTCTTCAACCTGGTGTCGGCCACCTTCTGGCCCTTGGTGCTGGGGCCGGCCGGCGCCATCGTCGGCGTGCCCTTGACCATGGCTGTGCGCGCCCTGATTCTCGACGCCGATCCCGCCACCCGCTGGCTGGCAGATCTGACCAGCAGCAAGCTGCCCGCGCTGCCGGCCCCGCCTGAGTCTGTTGCCTTGGACGAATGACCATGGATCAGCCCATCACCAACGCGCCGGAGCTCTCAGAGCAGGCAGTGGATGAGACGCCCGCTCAGCCTGCCCTGCTGGCGCAACACATCCTTTTCCAGGAGTCGCATCTCAGCCGTTTCGACCGCTGGGTGGAGTTTCTCTCGGCCATTGTGCTGGCGCTGGCCACGGTAGCCACCGCCTGGTGCGCCTATCAATCCTCGCTGTGGGGCGGCGACGAGACCAAATACCGCGCGGCGGCCAACAGCGCCACCATCAGGGCCGGCCAGTATGCCGCGGCGGCCCTGCAACAGGCCAGCTTTCATGCGGGGCTGTTCGTCCAGTGGGCGGCGGCCTACAGCGAGCAGAACGACCTGCTGGCTGATTTCCTCTACCAGCGCTTTCCGCCTGTGCTGAAGAGGGCCACTTACGCCTG
>JAJTXO010000315.1 GCA_021463315.1 Caldilineales bacterium
CCGGGATTGCTTCGTCGGCGGCCTCCTCGCAATGACCAGGGCAAGCAACTCGCAATGACCAGGGCAAGCAACTCGCAATGACCAGGGCAAGCAACTCGCAATGACCGAAGTAGGCAACGGTCCAACGCCGGGATTGCTTCGTCGGCGGCCTCCTCGCAATGACCAGGGCAAGCAACTCGCAATGACCAAAAACCAACCTTAGAAGGCGCCCAAACCACTCCATTCCGGGTTACGAGTTACTCATTACGAGTTACGTTCCTCACCTCAGCCGCCAATAGATCTCCTCGCTGGTGCGATAGAGCGCCAGCTCCAGCTCTGGGCTCCAGGGCGCTTCGCCGCCGCGGCCCTCGCGCAGCACCACGATGCTTTCCGCGTCGCCCACCACGGCCAGGGCGTCGGTGGCC
Source organism: Caldilineales bacterium (assembly GCA_021463315.1). Lineage (GTDB taxonomy): Bacteria > Chloroflexota > Anaerolineae > JAAEKA01 > JAAEKA01 > JAAEKA01. The sequence continues at coordinate 405 of JAJTXO010000315.1, forward strand.
TTGCGCTGCAGGTAGACCTGGTCCTCCGGGCTGAGATATTTGAAGCAGGGCATGATTTCGGCGTCGGGGCAGCCCAGGGCGATGCGCTCCAGCAGGCGCTTGTCGTTGCGGTCGGCCAGGCGGGCCAGCGCGTCGATGGCCACCGAGGCCAGCGTGGCCTTCCGGGTCTCCAGCAGACAGCGCACCAGCAGAAACTCGCGCGCCACAGGGGATTGCCAGCGCAGCAGGCCGATCAGGTAGGCCAGCGACTTGTAGTATTGCAGTCGTTCTTCCTCCGTATGGACATAGGCGGCCTCGTTGCTGAAGAAGGGGTCGAGCACCGCAGCCTGCACCGAGGGCAGATCGATGGCGGCCAGGGCATAGGTTACGGCCCAGCGGGTGGCCTCCTCTGGCTTGTCCAACAGAAAGGAGGTGGCCAGCGCGGCCAGCGCCTTCTCGGCTTGCTCGTGGCTCTCGGGCAGCAGCTTGAGCTGCATGTGCAGATCGCCCAGCGCCAGGGCTGCGAGACCCTGGGCGCCGGTGTTCTCCTTCTGCCGCAGCCAATCGGCCAGCTCGGCGACGCGGCGGTTCTGCCAGTGGTCCAGCAGCTTGACCAGCACCGGATCGATGGCGGTCAACATCTCGGCCTGAGTCGCCTGGTTCAGCCGCAACAGGCCGATGACCGCTGCCATGCGCACGTTGCTGTAGTCGAAATCGGGCTGTTGTTGGCGGTCAAGCCGCGGCTTGGCATAGGCGGTGCGCGCCAACTGTTCCAGCGCGGCGTGGCTGGCGACCTGGCCCAGCAGGTTGGCGGCGCGGCTGCGCTGCACCGAGCTGGGCTCGTTCTGGTTGCTCAGGCGCCAGACCAGCGCGGCCGTCACCGTCTCGGTCAGGTTGGTCAGCACGCGGGTCGAAGGCCCTACCGCGGGAAGCTCGGACAGGCAGCGCGCGGCCAGGAAGGTGCGGTCGCTCTCCAGCAGGTTCATGCCATAGACGATGGCAGCCAGGAATTCCTCCAGCGCGCGGGTGTCGTCGGCCATCAGCCCACAGGCGAAGACCAGGGTGTCCTCCCACCAGTGCAGGCGCGACAGCCGGCCCAGCGTCGAGGTGATGTCATCCAGGCGGCGCATGCGGTCGTTGCGCTGCACGATGGCTTGGGCGCAGCAGTAGGCGTGGATACGGCTGTAGGCAAAGCGCAGCAGGCCGCGGCCGTCGATGGCCAGCAGCCGGCTGCGCACCAGGGCGTCGATCAGCTCTTCCAGGCTGTATTCCCGGTCGCCGCGGATCGGTTTCATGGCGGTGAAAGCCTCGTCCAGCGGCATGGTGGACGTGAAGGCCATCTGCATGCGCCAGGCCAACGCGTAGAGAATCCGCTCCATGTGGTCGGCCAGGGCGCCGTGGCGGGTCAACGAACGCTCCTGCCGGTCAGCGTCCAGAAAGCCGATCGCCTCCGCCAGCGCCTCGCCCACCATCTGTTGCAGGAATTCGCCGCGCGAGCGGGGATAATGGCCGCGGCGCGCGCTTTCAACCAGCTTCAGCATGAACCAGGGCACAGCGGCCAGGTCATAGAGCCCCGTTTGGTCCAGGCAATGCAGCAGCGGCCGGCCGGCCAGATCCTCCTCCGGCAGTCCTTGCAGAAAGTGGCGCAGCTTGCGACGGTCCAGCGGCTGCAGGATCAGCACGTGCAGGTCGATGCCCGCGAACAGATCCTGCGCCAGATGGTCGGAGTGGATGTCGAAGATGAGCTGGTGCTGCGGGTAGCGCTCGGCGAAGAGGCGCAGTTGCTTGAGCGCCAGGAGCAGCTCAGGGCGGGCCATGGCGTCGCTGTTGTGAAAGACAAAGCGCAGAATCGGCCAGCGGCCGGCCAGCAGAGCGTCTGCGGCCTGGCCGTCGATCTCGCGCCAGTGGCGGCTCAGCGCGGCGCGCACCATCGTGTTGATCGCGTCGCCCGACGAGAATTCGTTCGAGCGAAAACGGTCGAGATCGACGAAAACCGGCACGACCAACTGCTTCGCGCCGACGTGCAGCGAGTCTTGGGCCGTCTGCCAGACGATCCGCTTGAGTTGGGTGGTCCGGTTGGCGCCGTAGCCGCCAGCCAGCGCGACGATGGTCGGCGCCAGGGCGTTGCGGTCGCTGGCCTGATCGTCCAGGGGGAAGATCTGCGCCAGCGCCTGCAGGACATCGATCGAGGCGGTCGGCTCCACCGGCTGCGCGTCGAAGCGCTGGATGCTCTGCTCGCCGGTCACATGCACCACTTCCACCGGCAGCGGCAGATAGCTCTGGCGGGTGGGCGCGAACCAGGCATAGTCCTCATCCGTGCTGATCGCGATCAGGGCCGCGCGGGCTGGGCTGGGGGTCAACAGGCGGCCGTCGGCCGTGCCCATGAAAAGCACGGGGATGTGCGCGCCGGGCCGTTGCCCCGACAACAGGGCCGCACGCGCCTGGTTGGCGGCCAGATCAGCCTGGCCATGGCTGAGCAATTGATGGTAGAAAACCTGCGAAAAGGCGCGCGCGCTCTCCACTGGGACCAGATCCTGCATGGCCAGCACAGCCGGCACGCCAGCCCGCACCAGCCGCGGTGCGAAGGCTGCGAAGGCGTCGCTGGGGTTCTGAGTGGCGGTCAGGCAACTGGAGAGATAGACCAGGCGCAGCGCCGCGCCACCCACGGCGCTGGCTGTGGCATCGCGCAGCCGCCGGGCCAGCGCTTCGGCATGCTCCTCCGCGTGCAGGAAGCGCACCTGGTTGTTGCGGTTGGCCAGCAAGATGACAGCCTTGCGCTCCGATTCGCTCCAGATGCCGTGGGCTACCATGTGCAGCACGTGGGCGCCCTCCAGCAGCCCCGCCTCGATGGCCTCCAGCGTGCAGGGCTGGGGCGTCGGACGCAGCTCGACGTTCAGCCCCTCGGTGGCGCTGCGCAGCGCCTCCCACTCCGCGTCGATGTCGATGGGCTGCAGGCCGAAGCGCTCCTGCAAGCGGGCCGGGTTGGCGATGGCCACCAGGATCTGGAGTCGATGGCCCGCGGTCGGCGGCGGATAGTCCAGCGGCCCGGCCAGATAGCGGGAGAAGGGGGTGGCGTCGGCCGCGGCCAGATCGATGCTGACGCCGCTTTCTGGGTCGCCCGGATCGCGCAGCAGCTCCCAGGGCAGGCTGTGCAGCTCGGCCGCGCCGTCGTCGATGCTCAGCCGGATGCGCCGCTGCGGCGCGCTGCCCCGCAGCATGGCCCAGGCGCTGGCCACCTGGTCATCCTCCATCAGCAGGCGGAACAGGTCGAGGCCCGCCTCGGCCGCGAAGGGGCCAGGCGTCCATTGGGCCAGGGATGAATTGACATAACCCCGACGAAAGTGCAGGCGGTTGTCGAGAGTCAGCTCGATGGGGTAGCCTTGTTCCTCGCGCTTGAGCACGCGGATCAGCAGGTCAGCATAGGGTGATGTGGGCACAGCGTGGACCTCCGTGGCGGCGTTGATTGACATAGTAGCAGAATTGGCGTGGCCTGTCAACCACAGAACGGGTTTTGCGGCCAAAGATGTCGTTGACATCCACGCAGGGACGTGCTAAAATTCTTGGCATCTTGACAACGCTCACCAACGCCTACCCCTGCTTTTCCCCTGATGACGAGGCCTGGCTTCTGGCCCAGTGTCGCGCGGCGCTGAGCGACGTGTCGCCGGAGCTGGCCGCGGCCGGGGTGCGGCTGCTGGCCGGCCTTCCCGCCGCGCAGTGGCCGGTGGAGTGGCATCTGCCCTGGTGGCTGGGGGTCAGCCTGGAGCTGCCGGAAGAGCTGTGGCGCCGGCTGACCGTCTGCAATCTGCTGGGCCTGGGCTATGCGCGCTGGCAGGATCAACTGGCCGAGGGGGGCAGTGGGCCGGACGCCGGCCGGGGCGCGGTGCTGGCGGCCGCGCTCTACGAAGGCGCGCTGGCCGGGTTGGCTGAGCTCTTCGCGGGGCGGCCGCACTTCTGGCGCAGCAGGCAGGCGATCATGGCGCAGTGGCTGGCTGGCCTGCTGGAGGAAGAGGCGGCGCTCAGCCAGCCGGCCGCGCGCTGGCAGGAGGCCGAGCTGCTGCGGCTGGCGCGGCGGGGCGCGCCGCTGAAGATCACCGCCGCCGGCGCCTGTTTGCTGGCCGAGCGGGCCGATCTGACGGGGCTCCTGGAGCCGGCGTTGGATCATCTGCTCACCGCGCAGGTGCTGCTGGACCACGTGGACGACTGGCAGGACGATCTGGCGCAGGGCCGCTACAACGTTCTGGTGGCCTACGCCTCGGAGCTGCCCCAGAACCGGACGCACCGCGAGGCCAACCAGCGCCGCGTGCTGGCGCTGCTGCTGCTGGGCGATCCGACCGGCTATTGGCGGCACGTGCAGCATCACCTGGCCCAGGCCGGCCTCTTGGCCGAGGCTGCGGGCATCGACGGCCTGGCCCGCTTTGTCGCCAGCCAGGCGCGGGAGGCCGAGCTGGGCTGGCAGGACACGCTGAAGGCCGGCCGCGGCCAACTGGCCAGCGCGGTCGGCGGCATCCTGGCGCCGGTCGAGCAGTAGGCGCCCACTTGGGCCGAACCCATCCGGCAACTGCTCAACCTCTGGGCAGCGATCAAACCCTTTGGATTTCGTCTGTGAGGAGTGTACCATGCTCGAAGGAAACAATCTCGAACGGCTGATCGGCTATGCCCTGTTGGCCGACAATGCCTACCGCAAATGGTTCGTGACCGACCCCCAGGCCGCGGCCGCCAGCATCGACATTAGAATCACCGACCAGGAAGCGGCTTACATTCGCGAGACGGTCACGCTGCGGCGGCTCAACGCCATGGCTAAGAGCGTGCGCAACTGGATGCCGCCGCGCACCGTCGGCAACTGGCAGGCCACGCCGCTGCTGCCCCACCGCTAACAGCCGGAGGTTGCCTAGGTTGGAGTCGAGGCTTTAGCGGGTCTCGCCGCCCTGCCCGGCTAAAGCCTTGCCTCCAGTTTCAGTCATTCACGATTCGCACGCAAAGACGCCAAAAATGCGAAGGAAATCCGGCCTTTGCGGCCTTTGCGCCTTTGCGTGGTATCATCTCAAAAAACCGGGGTCGAGACTTCCGAAGTCTGCGCAGGTTTGTTCAAAACGGGCTCACAGTCCATAAGACTTCGGAAGTCTTCCCCAATCTAT
>JAJTXO010000316.1 GCA_021463315.1 Caldilineales bacterium
CGCCTGGGCAGTGGGGGTGGCGGTCGCCTGTGCGGTGGGGGTGGCGGTCGCCTGCGCGGTGGGGGTCCAGGTCGACGTGGGATCGGGCGCGACCACGAAGATGGCGAGCGCTACAAAGGCGTTGCCGCTGGGCAAGGCCTCGATCTGCGCAAAATAGCCGACCTGCGGCGTCGCGCCGGTGATCGAGGTGTCACCGGTGATGATGATGCGGTAGCCTCCGACGATCCATTCGTTGGCGCCCAGGCTGCTGATGATGCCGTCCAGATAGACCGGATCCACCTCTCCCTCGATCTCGATGCGCGTGGCCACCCATGCGCCGCCGGGCGGCCGCGCCAATGAGACCCGCGCGGTTCTGCCCACCTCGGGCGCGCCGACGATCACCGTGGTTCCGGTGACCGTCACCCATCGGTTGCCGATCAGCCACCGGCCGCTCTCGATGGCCTGGATGACGCCGGTGAAGAAATCGACGGCAGGCGCGCTGGCCTGCACCCGAATCACCAGCCCCAGCAGCGAGCCATCGGGCTGCGGCATGCCCAGCACATCCACCTGGGCGCTGACCACAGCCGGCCCCTGCGACTCGTCGATGACCGTCTGACTCGTGATGCGCACCGTGCGACCGGCGATCAGCCACCAGGTGGCGTTCTTCTCCTCAATCGAGCCGTTGAACTGCACCGGCGCCGGCGCTGGCGTGGGCGTGCCCGTGGTCGTCGGCGTGCCCGATGGGGTCCCCGATGGGGTTCCCGAGGGGGTGCTGGTGTGCGTCGGCGAAGGCGTCGGCGTCCATGTCCGGCTGGCGACGGGGGTCAGGCTGGGAGTCAGGCGCGGGGAGGGCGTCCAGGTGGCCGCAGCCGGCGGCAGCGGAGCAACGAACAGCGGTTGGCTGGTCGGTGTGCGGGTGAAGGTGGGGCTGGGCGCCGGCGCCTTGGCCGGTTCCAGCACCAATGCCTGGCGGATCACCAGATGGCCCGCGCCGTCGGATTGGGCCAGGATGATCACATGCGCGCCCACGGCCGGCTGGCCGCGCACCACGGCGTCGCCCGGCGCGAACAGGGGTGCGTCCAGTCCGGCAATGCGCCACTCGCCATCGACCATGCTCTCGATCACGCCGGAGAACTGGACCTGCACCTGCCGGCCCTGCTCGACCACCACAGCGGCCTCCTCGCGCCGGCCCTGCTCGAACTGCTGGCGCAGCGCGGCGCGCTGGCTTTCGTCGGTAGTCACCAGCAGGCGGGCTTGCTCGGTGGCCAGCTTGATGGGGTACAGTGCGTCGCCGGGCAGCGCCGCGGCAGCCATGGTGACCGCGACGCGGCCAAAGCCGGCCAGCAGCACCAGCATCAGCAACAGCGCGGCCATTCTGGCCCAGGCCGGCTGGCGGAAAAGGCCAGACAGCGCCTGAAGCCAGCCCGCGCTGGCCGACTGGCTGCGCAGGCTCCGTCGCCGCGTGGCCTGCGCGGCGGCCACGAAAGCTTTGCGCTGGCTGACAATGACCGACTCGGGCCGCGTCGGCGCCGGCTGGGCCAGCTCCGCCTGCATGGCCGAGGTGATGGCCAGGGCAGATCGCAGCTCAGCGGCGTGGAAGGGGTAGGTCTCCAGGCAGCTCTCAATGGTTCCTCCCGCGGCCATCATGCTCAGGCTGATCTCCAGGGCCTCCTCGATGGGAATCTGCGGCGATCGCCGTGCGGCCATGGTTTGGGCCTGCGCCAGAAACTGCGCCCGGGCCGCTGCGCGCGCCGTCGGCTCAGGCTCCGGCGCGGGTTGGCTGGCCTCCTGGAAGGCAGCCAGAATCGCCAGGCTGGGGCGCAGCTCGGCCGCGTAGTGGGGGAACGTGTCCAGGCAATCCTCGGTCGCGGCGCCAGTGGCCAGAATATCGGCCGACTGGGCCAACGCGTCCTCGGCCTGAATGCGGGGCTGCTGGCTCAGTCCGCTGGCTCTGGCGACGAAACGGGCGCGGGCCGCTTCTGCTGTGTGGGGATTCATGGCTGGGGCTGGCGCGGCCAGGTCATGCAGGGCAGCCACGATGCGCAGCAAGGGCGACAGCTCAGCGGCCGCCTGCCCTTGGCTGGCCAGGCAGACATCCACGGGCATGCCACTATTCAGTTGGGTTACGCAGTTCGCAAAAGCGTCTTCCAACGAGGCCATGCTGATTAAACCTGATACTCCAACAGACGGCGCAGGGAGGAGACGGCCCGATACTGCATCGCCTTGATCGAGCCCTCTGTCTTGCCCATCGCCTCAGCCACCTCGGTGATGCTTAAGCCTTCCAAGAAGCGCAGAGTCACCACCTGGGCCTGCTCCTCAGTCAAGCGGTTGATCGCGTTGCGCAGAGTCTCTGCGTTCAGCGCGCGTTCCGCTGACTGTTCGGGTCCTTCACTGTGCGACGGCAGCATAGACAGATCATCCAAGGGCGCCACCGCATTCCGGTCGCGCCGGCGGTAGTGGTCAATCACCAGATTATGGGCAATCCGATAGAGCCAACCGGAAAAGGATGACTGCCAGGCACGCTGGTGCTGAATCGCCTCCAAAACGCGCAGAAACACCTGCGATGTCAGATCCTGCGCTACGGGCTGGCTGCCTACACGGTGGTAGATGTAGCTGTAGATCCTGGCTTCGTAGTGATCGTAGATCTCAGCGAGTGCATTGACGTCGTAGGACTTCGCCCGCTCTAGCAGACGATGTTCCGAGTCAGCGGTCCATTGTGTCACCCTCATCACCTCTCAAGACGCACGGTAGATGGAAAAATGACGGGAAAGTTTGACAAAAATGGCATATCTTGTGGCGCGAGCGCCAGCAGCCACGACCCTCAGGCCCCGCCGTGGCGCTGGCGCCCGGGGTCTTGCGCACCAACAACGGGATCGAGCGCGGTCAGAGCTGCTGTCCGTCGTGGGCGCTGGTGCGCGTGGTCTTACGCACCTCCAGGATGCGCTGCAGCGCGGTGACGTTGCTGAGAATGGCCAACAGCCACAGCACGATGGTCATGGTCGGGGGCAACGCGGCGATGGGCTGCCAGTTGGCGAGCACGAGGCCGATGACCAACAGCGCGACCCGTTCGGCGCGGGTGAGGATGCCGGCCGTGCAGGCAATGCCCAAGCTCTCCGCCTTGGCGCGCGTGTAGCTGACCAGCAGGGAGCCCACCAGGGCCGCGTAGATCAGCAGGATCTCCGTGCGGCTGTCCGGCTGGCCGCTGTAGTAGATCAACAGACCGAACAACACCAGCGCTTCGGCCACGCGATCCAGCGTCGCGTCGAAAAAGGCGCCGAAGCGGCTGGTCTGGCCGGTCATGCGCGCCAAGGCGCCGTCGAAGGCATCGAAGATCGAGGTAAAGACCAGCAGCACACCGCCCAGCGGCAGATAGCCCAAGGCGATGATGGCCGCCACCGCGGCCTGCAACACCAGGCCCAGGAGTGTCAATTGGTTGGGTGTGGCCCCCAGTCGCTGAAAGACGCGCGCCGCCATCTCGAGGAGGCTTTTGAAGGTTCGTCTGGCCCAGGCAGTTAGCATGATGGTTCCCAGTTCTGTTTAGGAGGTAGGAGGTAGGAGGCAGGAGGTAGGAGATGGGAGGTAGGAGATAGGAGATAGGAAATAGGGGCTAGGAGATAGGAGGTAGGAGATAGGGAGATGATTGTATGGCGGTTGGGGTGGTTTTGGTGCGTGCGGTCGGTGCTCATCATATCGCGAAACCGGAGGTCTGTCAATGCCCCCGCGCGGCTTGGCGTATGGGAGCGACGGAAGCCCGCAGGGTTGGACGCTCAGTCCAGCTTGAACTTGCTCCAAACAAGCCCTTTGCCGGTGGGAGACAAGCTGAGGATTTGCCGTCACAAGTCACTTGTGCTAAATTAAGCGCCTCGAGGGCCTTCAAACACTATGGCCGATTATGCCATCCAACAAGCTGCCGAGTGGATCCAAAGCGCCTCCTATGTCATGGTTTTGACCGGGGCTGGCGTGAGCACGCCTTCAGGGATTCCTGATTTTCGTAGCCCTTCCTCTGGCATTTGGAACAAGCTTGATCCCATGGCGGTCGCATCCATTTGGGGCTATTACGAACATCCCGACGTCTTCTATCGCTGGTTCGGTCCCCTGGCCCGGCAGATCCGCCAGGCGAAGCCCAACCGGGCGCATTTTGCCTTGGCCGAGCTGGAACAGATCGCGCAGCTCAAGCTCCTGTCCACACAGAACATCGATGGCCTGCACCAGACGGCCGGTTCGCGACAGGTGGTGGAGCTGCACGGCCATCTGCGCACCTCGACCTGCCTGGCCTGTGCCGAACAGACGCCGCTGGAAGATCACTGGGCGCTGACTGAGCGGGGCGAGATTCCTCGTTGCCAGAGCTGCGGTGGATTGGTCAAGCCCGATGTTATCCTCTTCGGGGAGCCGTTGCCCTACGACGCGCTGCGCGCCTCGCAGGAGGGCGCGCTTTTCTGCGACGTGTTGATCTCCATCGGCACCTCTTTGGAGGTGGAGCCGGCCGCGGATCTACCCTACCTGGCCAAGCGCAGCGGCTCGCGGGTGATCATCTTCAATCGCCAGCCCACGGTGGTGGACAAGATCGCCGATCTGGTGATCCATGCCGACGCCGCCACCAGCTTGCCCGCCTTGGTGGCCACGCTGCGCCGCTGATGCTCAGCGCGCCAGCCAGAACCAGGCCAGCACCACGATCCCCAGCGCCACCCGATACCAGCCGAAGATCTTGAAATCGTGGTGCGCGATATAGCGCAGCAGCCAGTTGATCACCAGCAGCGCCACGATAAACGACACCACCGTGCCCACCAGCAGATTGAACGCGTCGCCGGTGGAAAGCTGATCCAGGTTGGTGACCAGATCGAACAGGGTGGCCAGCCCCAGCGTCGGAATCGCCAGATAGAAGGAAAAAGCCGCGGCCGTCGGCCGGTCCAGCCCCATCAGCAGGCCGCCGATGATGGACGAGGCCGAGCGCGAGGCGCCGGGGATCAGCGCCAGGGTCTGCGCCAGGCCAATGCCCAGCGCCTGTTTGGGGGTGACGTCGTAGATCGATGCCGCACTGGTCGACCGCTCCCGGCGCTCGATCAACAGCAGAATCAGGCCGCCCACCATCAAGGCCGACGCCACCACCGGCGGATTGAACAGCCGCTCCTTGATCCAATCGTGCAGGAGGAAGCCAAGGCCGGCGGCCGGGACGAAGGCGATGGCCAGGTTGAGCCACAAGCGCTGCACGGCCCGGTCCTGGGGCACGCGCTGCGCCTGCTGCCACAGATCATGCCGGTAATACCACACCACCGCCAGCACTGCACCCAACTGGATGAAGATCTCAAAGGTGCCGCCCAGGCTGCCTTCGAAGGCCAGCAGATCGGAAGCCAGGATCAGGTGGCCGGTGGATGAGATGGGCAGAAACTCGGTGATCCCTTCGACAATGCCCAGGACTACCACCCGCCACAGATCGGAAAGAAGCTCTGACATCGCTACGCCTCGCATGAAAAATGGACGTAACTACTCGGCCGCCCGGCGACGGGCCAAACGTTGGTTGAGTAGCCGTCTGCGGCGT
>JAJTXO010000317.1 GCA_021463315.1 Caldilineales bacterium
CGATGCAGGACAAGCCGATCCCGCGTCGTTGTTGCAGATCCCGGAAGATAGTCAGGGCTCGCTCACAGTTCTTCGTCGCGCGAGTGGGCTGATCGTTGCGCACCTCGATCAGGCCCAGCGTGTTGAGACTCAGTGCAATGGGATAGCGCGGGCCCAGACTCTGGCGCAACTCCAACCCATCCTGAACGTAGCGCAGCGCCTGGTCGAACTCGCCGACCTCGGCTAACGCTAAGGCGAGGTTGTTAAGTGTGTTGGCATGTTCGGTCTCGTTTTTCAGAACACGCCATTCGAGCAAAGCGGCTCCGTAGTACTTGATGGCCTGATTATAATGCCCCCGAACCCGCAACAGGTAGCCAAGGTTGTTCAAAGCGTTGGCCCGCAAAATCTGCTTGTACCAGGCATCGAAAGTCTCCTCCTGAGGAGTGAGACCCCGTAAAGTCTCCAAGACCGCGCCGAGTCCCGCCTCCGCGCGATCCAGGTCCTGGCCGAGATAAGCAAACAGCCAGCCCTCCCAAATGTCAAGCTCCGTCTCCGCCAGCGGACCGGCAGCCCTCATGATCTGCGCACCCTTGGTACGTAGGCGGGCGGCAATCTCCCGAGCCCTGGGATAATCGCCCTTGACGATCAGGCGTTTGATCCAGCGCAGACCTGCGTCCCATGTGGCGCGCGCCTCGACCGCCTCGCGATCCTCTTTTCGCGCCTTCCGTAGATAACGCAACAACTCGTCGCGTGTCTCAAAGTCCAGGCTCTCGTCACTGGACTGAAATGCTTCTTCAGCATACCGATAGTAGGTCTCGAAGCCGCGAAGCGGATCGAGTTGCAGGGAGTAGTATACATGGTCGGCAATTGCCTGGCGCAGAGCCAGACGCGCCTTCGCCAAATCGGAAGCTACAGGACGAGTGGGGTCGCTAAAATACGTCTCCTGAACTCTCTGGTATGCCTCACGCGCTTGGCGAACCTCTTCAGCACTGTGCGCCGCCAGACTGCTTAGTGTCTTGTGCCGTTCCATGGGCAGGAGCTTGTCAAGGACATGGCGCTGCAGCAGTTCATACATCTCGTCTTGCAAGAAGAAGCTTCCTTCGGGGCGGCGCATCTTTATGAAAGAGAGCCCTGCTAATTGCCCTAAGATCTCTTTGGCTTGTTCCCCATCCAGCCCAAGCATCTTAGCAAGTAACTCAGCATTCACCCCTCGTCGCGCCCAAGCCAGGGTCAGGATGGCCTGGTCCGCAGACCGGTGCGCCTCAAGTATGGCGCGCACGATATCCACCTCTACCGCCTTACGTGTCTGTTGCAACTGATCTTCGGTCAGACTTTGGGCCTCATCGAGCGTCGCTCGCACGGCCGGCAGCAAGCGATCAGCGACGGTGAGGTAGTCGATCATCAGAGACAGCAGAATTGGCCGACCTTCGGTGTAGAGATGGATGACCCGGCGGGTATCGGCGTCCAGCTTCCCGGTTAGTTCGGCGACGCGTGTTTTGCCCGCTGCGCGAGCTGCGTCGGCAGCAGCGTCAAAGTATGCAATCGTGTCCGCCTCATCGAGAGAACCCATGGAAATCTCGCGCAGTCGGTCGCCTAACGCGTCGCGCATCTCATTTAGCAGAGCTGGCGGTTCTGGCCGGCCGGCGATTAGAACAATGGCATTGTCGATTGCTGGCAGGAATTTGCTGATCAGCCAGCCGCGGGCCTCAATGCTGGCTTCCTTCAGTTCCAGCATCTTCTGAATGTCGTCAGACTCATAGACCAGCACCTCTGCCGTGTCTAACACGACCACCGGTCGAAAATCTCTCGTCAATCGTCCGAAATCTGAGATAAACGCTTCGGATACAAATTCCCGTTGTCGCGCTACATCCCTGGCGCGCTCCAGATCTTGCCGGTAGCGCTCAAGAGCATCTCTCTCGTTTACGTACCTGCTGAAGTAGCCAAGCCCTGGCTTGAGCACTGCCCGAATCGCGCGCATCAAGCCCTCGGGGCTGTGAGTATCGGGGTGGTAGAGATCAACTTCATCACTGGCTGGCAGAATATCGCGCCTATGCCATTCGCCTCCCTTCCGCAAGCGCGCCAAAACCTCGCGCATCAAATAGGTCTTGCCCATGCCGCCCTTGCCAGTGACGTAAAACACCTGAGGACCAGGGCGGTCTTGAATCGCCTGTTTGATCTCGTCCAGAATCGCAGTGCGGTTGACTAGTCGCACCTTCAACGCGCCGGCGTACTCAGCACTGAAGTTGGCGTGATCGTCCATCTCAACTCTCCTCGTGCGCTTGCGATTCTGGGCAGGCGCCCACTGCCTCGTCGAACTTGCCGAGGCGCTTGGCGTGATATTCGGCCTCTGATCTGAGGCGCGCTTCGGCCTGCGGGAATTCCTTCATCCAGCGGCAATACATGTCCTGCGCCGTTTGGTGCAGTCGCTGCCAGAGGTCTCTCCGCTGCTCCTCAAGATCTCCTTCCAGAGGTCCGCGAATGACCTCGTCCATGACATAGGCAGACAAGTCCGTGTCATAACGAACCAGATTGGTTCGCAACAGAACCCCAACGATGTCGCGGGGCTGCATGACAGCAATGGTCCCGAGCTCAACGTCATCCATACAGGCCGCCCGCAAGCCGCTGATCTGCGCCTCATCGAAGAACCTGAGCACGCAACCCAGCCTCAGCATTTGTCTTTCGGACTGAGATTTGTCTCGCAGCAGTTCATCCACGATTTCCCCGTGGCTCTTGCCGGCGGCGACCAGAAGGTTGCTCAACGGATGGCCATGGGTTGCAGACAAGATCGCCTCGATTGGCGGCTGGCCGCTTACCCCCGCCAGTTGCTTGCATAGTTGCTCTTCGGTCGCTTCAATCTGCTTGGGCTCAAAACCGATTTCCCCTATCAACGACGGGGGCGACGGTTGCATTGTTGCAGCGACGCCCAATCCCTGCAGCCAGTACTCGTCGACGCGAAGACGCAGTTCCGGCGCCTTCCATGCGTAGCCGGGACCGCGACCGGCCATCACGATCACCATCTGGGTCCGACCGGCCAGCGGCGCCAGCAGACGGTCCTCCAGAACTTCCAATAGCTTCGGTGTCTCATACACGTGATCCAGAATCAGCACCACCACGTGGTTCTGAAGCAAATCATTCAACTCTCGCATAACAAGGTTGGAGAGTTCGTGGAACGACAAGTTCTCAACACTCGAAAACACGGGCGTCTCCCCTCGCCACTGACCCATCTGTTCCCGCAAAGCCTTGATCATCCTCTTGACGCTATCGTCCGCGGATGCACCAGAGAAAGCAGCCAGACTCAGATACCATGACTTGACCCCAGCAACCTGATTGCGCAGGAGCTTCCCAGTCATGCCAGGAGTCATGTCTGCCGGTGTGTAGATGTCTTCCGCCAGATGTCTCAACAGCCAGGTCTTTCCGCAGCCTCGCTCGCCACGAAAAATCACCGTCCGCCGCGAGACCGACTCGCCCACGGCCAGGCGGTGAACCAAGTCGACTACTCGCTGGATGTCTTCAACGCGATCGACGAATAAACTGGATTCATAATCATTAGGAATGAGGCGAGATCCGTCCATGGTGAGATCAGCTTCCTTCTCTTTGTTTGACCCCGCAGACGCAGATCTGAGGCAATACAACAAAGCACTGCCCACTCTGACAGACGCAGTGCTTCGTGCTATCTCGAATAGGCGTTGACGCGTGCGGTGAGGCGTGCATGGGGTACCTACGCTTAGGTCATTGAGTGGGGCTGATCTGTCCGTACCAATCCAGGGCTGCCTGGAAATCCTCGTGGTTGAGACGGCCTGTACGACCATGGCGACGCACATGCTCCAGAAGGATGCGCTCCACAAAGCGCAACGCGTCGCGCGGGGAAGGTCTGATTGCCCGGATCACTCGCTCCTCGAGGTCGAAGAGGCCAGGGTCCCCTAGCATATTCAATCCGGCCGGCGCCATCCCGCTAGCTGCCTCCATTCGACGTTGCAACAACAATCGGAGAGAGTCCGGTGACCACACTATTCTATCTCGGGCCACACTTTCTGTCAAGGGGCAAGAAGCTTCCATTTCCAGGGGTAAGAACGCCTTCAGGAACACATCTCTCTTTGCGAAAGCGCCAAGGCGATCGAGCAAGGGCTGTAGTAGATTCCACGTTCGTTCAGGCTGCTCGAAGGTTTCCGGATAGGCATCCACACCATCCACCAAAACATAGATTGCCTCGTACCCTAACCTTGCCACGATCAATTCAATGTACTCATCCCAAGTGGGTGGACTTGCTTGTTGATCCTCTACAAGAGCTACAGTCGTCAATGCCTGACGGAAAGATCGTAGCGCTGTCTCGTCAGGTGGGTTAGACCAGCGAGCGGTAGCGTCGTAGCCCAGCGCCAGATCCTCAAGCGACGCACAGTCAATCACGCGCTCCAAAACGTTGTTAAACGACGGCTGCAACCATGCCTTCAGCACCGCTACAACCCGCTGTTGATCCTCCAGAGCGAGCTGATCGAATTCGAAAGGATGATAAGCGAGACGCAAGAAAAGCTCATGGGCCCCTGCCCGTAGCATGGCGACCGCGTGAGCGCGCCACAACTCACGGGCTGAAGCAGTAATCACGCTTTTCGGCAAATCATAGACGACGGGAAACAGCCGTCGTCCCCCCTCGCCTACGCGGCAAGCGCGCGCCAAGCGGACGCGAAAGGCTGACTTTCCGCCGCCGGCTGGGGCAAAAACCAATGAAGCCGAGGCCTGGTACAGGCCATCGAAAAGTTCATGTTCCACCAGATACTCGTGGAGCCGAACATCCTCTGTTGCGTTGGGGTGACGGAAGGGGTCAAACTTCAAACCAAAGACACTGCCAAGCCATTCGTCTATATCCCTACCCGGATTAGTAGGGGCTTCTACCTCGTTTGCTAGTCCCGAATGAGCGCGCGGTGGGAGTTCTGAATCTGGAAGCATTGAATTGGCGTAATTTGTCTGACAACTGCTGACGCCGTTATGTCCCGAAGAAACGGAAATGTGAGTCGCCCATGGCATCGCTACCACGGGCAAAGTGGCAAACATATGGGTCCTCCTGACACAAGAACCAGACTCCGCCAAAGCAATAACACGCCACAAAGACTTGCCATGATATTTGATATGGCAACAGAACAAGTGCGAACTATTCACGCTCGTGTCATCATATTATCACAACGTGCGGCAGATGAATATGCAATCTCCTTACCGCTCTCTCGCGTTTGCCTCACATCAAACTCACCAGGCGTTATCCAAGCGCACTCCCAACTGTTTGACGGTAACAATCAGAACGTGATGCTTGGGATCCGGTTCGATCTCCTGGCGCAGTCGCCACAGGGCGGTGTTCAGCGTGGCCGCATATTCGGCGCGCTTGGCGTCGGGATCAGCGACGCTGTCCGGATAGGCTTCTACGTATACCCGATAGAGTTCATGCCAGGAGCAGACCTTGCCGCGAGAGCGATAGAGGTAGCGCAACAGGGCATAATGGCCGGCAGGCAGGTTCTCAATTGTGCGCAGACCAACGGTGACTC
>JAJTXO010000318.1 GCA_021463315.1 Caldilineales bacterium
CAATCCGGGTTACGAGTTACTCGTTACTCGTTACGCCCCTAACATCCCCACACTCACTTCCCACCAATCCGGGTTACGAGTTACTCGTTACTCGTTACGCCCCTAACATCCCCACACCCCTCTCCCACCAATCCGGGTTACGAGTTACGAGTTACTCGTTACGAGTGAAGGCGTCTGGCGGGAGTGGAAAGCCCAGCGCGGTGTGTTCCAGCTTCCAGCGCAGCCGCTGATGGGCATAGCGCAGCACGCGGTCATGGTCGAAGGCCAGCGGCGGCAGTTGGGCCATGGACCACCAGCGCGCCTCGGCCGCGTCGTCGGCGCCCTGCACCTGGCCGGCCTGCTCCGCGCCCACCAGCGCGAAATAGGCGACACTGATCACGCGGCTGCGGGGGTCGCGCGCCGGGTCGCCGAAGGTGTAGAGCTGCTCCAGATAGACATCCTCGACGCCGGTTTCCTCGCGCAGCTCGCGCAGCGCGGACTGTTCCAGTGTCTCGTCCATCTGGATAAAGCCGCCCGGAATGGCCCAATAGCCTTGATAGGGCCAGTTCCCGCGGCGAATCAGAAGCACCTGCAGGTCGTTGGCGCGAAAGGCAAACAGCACCACATCCACCGTCACCGAGGGCCGGTCGTAGTGGGCGGGATCGTAGCCGGGCGGCACATAGCGAGGATCCAGGGGGGTGTCAGCGTTCATGGGAGCCTTCGATGGGACGGGCGAGGGCCGCGGCGCTTTGCTGCAACCCGGCGGCTATGGTACACTTGCCACCGGCATTTGTCAAAACACTCAGGACTCACGGACTTGTATTATGCCCCTATCTGGCTATGTCATCGAGGGCCGGACCCATCTGCTGGCCCGCATCAAGTTGGTTTTCGATCTGCTGCTGGCGGCTGGACTCTATGTCAGCGGCGCGCCGTTGATCGCCCTGCTGGCGCCGGCTGTGGACGTGGCGCTGCTGGTGATCTGCCTGCGCGTCGTGAAGCGCAGCCCCGCGCTGGCGGTTTTTGTCATGCTGGCCGGCTGGGCGGCGCTGCTGGCCCTGGCCCCGATGGCGCTGGGCGTGCGTGGCCTGGCCCTGTGGCCGCTGTTTGTGCTGATTCCAGCCAGCGCGGGCTTTGTGCTGGGACGGCGCGCGCTGCTCTGGCAGATGGCAGTGGTGACGGCCGGCATTCTGGCCTTTGGCCTGTTCCTGGTCTTGCAGGCCAACCAGCCGCTGCTCTTCGATGGGATTGCCCTGGGGGTATTGGCTGGCGCCACCCTGGCCAGCATCCTGCTGTTGGCCTGGCTGATGGAGCGGGTGCTGCGCGCGGAGTCGGGCAGCCGCGACATGTTGGGGCAGCCTATCGCGGTGGTGCGCGGCGTGCTGGTGGCGCCGCTCAACCAGGCCGTGGGCGGCGTGCAGGTGGAGCGGCTGCGCGAGGAGTTGAACGAGCTCAAGCGGCAGCACAACCCGCGCTGGGTCGTGCTGGACCTGGCGCCGGCGGGCACGATCGGCCGGCATGACCTGCACGCGGTGGAGCGGGCCGCGGAGGAGGCCAGCAACCGGTCGTGCCCGATCGTCCTTGCCCGGCCTCCCGTGGATGCCATCGGCCATCTGGATCTGGCCCAGCCGGCCGTGGGGCGGGTGGAACGCTTCGCCACCGTGGCCCAGGCGGTGGAGGCGGGCCTGCGTCGCCTGGGCTGGACCACCGGCGCCGACCAGGGCCAGCGCGTGGTGACAACCTACTGAGCCCCGCGCCCACCCGGAGTCGAGGTTTTAGCCGGTCTCCGCCTTCTCCCCCGCCATTCGCCCCAGCAGCCAGCCGCTGAGCACCGCCACGGCCAGGGCTGCGATCTGCGCCAGCCGCCAGCCGTCGCCCACCAACACGCTTTCCGCCCGCAGCGGCTCCAGGAAGAGACGAATCACTGCATAGCCAAAGAGCGCGGCCAGCGCGATCTGGCCGGGGGGACGCGGGGCCTGACGATCGGCTCGCAGCAGCAGGCCCAGCAACAGCCCCAGCGCCAACGCCTGGTAAAGCGCGGCGGGATGGCGGCGCACGCCAAACAGCTCCACCGCCCAGGGCAGCTCGCTCAGCGCGCCCAGCTCGCGGCCGGCCAGAAATGCGCCCACGCTGGCCAGCGCCAGCGCCAGCGCCATGCCCACCGCCAGCGCATCCAGCGTCCGCGCGGCCGGCAGGCGGTGGCGCACGCTGTAGAAAAGGGCCATGCCCACGGCCCCCAGAACGCCGGCCAGCGGCAGCAGCGCGCCCGGGCTGAGGGAGAGCACCTGCAGCGGATCGACGCGGTAGACCTCGAAGTAGATCAGCACATGCCCCAGCCGGGCCGCGACGATGCCGGCCAGCAGCGCATACAGGCTCAGGTTGAAGATGTGGTCGCCGTCGATGCCATGGCGCCGCGCCTGGCGCGCGGCCAGCCAGGTCCCCGCCAGATAGGCCAGCAGCAGGGCCAGTCCGTAGGTTTGCAGGCGCAGGGGGCCGATGGGGATGGTGGGGAACAAGGCGAGCCTCCGGCAAGCACAGAGAGAGTTCGGAAGTGGCCGGTTCGCGGGCGTCCGGCCACTTCCGAACTCTGGGAGGGTCTAGGGATAGATCGAGCGCAGCTTTTCGGCCAGCACCGCATCGGACATGGGGCCGATGAAGATCTGGCGGATCACGCCGCCGCGGTCGATGAAGAAGGTCGTCGGCAGCGAGTGGACCAGGTAGCTTTGGCTGACGCCGGTGCGTTGATCCAGCGCCACGGGGAAGTTCAGACCCAGCGTCTGCATGAACGCGGCCGCGGTCTCGGGCGTTTCGCCCTGGTTGACCCCCACCACGGCCACGCCCGCCTCGCCCAGCCGCTCGTGCAGCCGCTGCAGCTCCGGCATCTCGGCCCGGCACGGCCCGCACCAACTGGCCCAGAAGTTGAGCACCACCGGCTGGCCGGCCAGCCCGGCCAGCGCCAGCTCGCCGCCGGCCAGCGCGGGCAGGGTGAAATCGGGCGCGGGATGGCCGATGGCCGGCGCTGGGGGCAGCGCGGTGGTCGCGCGTTCGGCCGGCACGCGGCCCCAGACCAGCGCGGCCAGGCCCAGCAGGGCGACGATGGCGGTCAGTGTGTACCAATGGGAGCGAGTCACGAGAGCGATCCTTAGCTAGAGCTGAGCATGCGGTCAGGCTGGCCGGGGAGGCAACCACCGTCCCGGCATGGGCCGCGACCGCGGCGCATCCCCGATTATAGACAGAATCCGTCTGACGGCAACCGGGGCGATGAGACGCAGCGCGGCAACTGGTATTGCTTCTACAGACATTCCCCGCGACCTGTGGCAAGCTGACTGCACGATCGCGCCGTTTTCTGCGCTCCCGATGTCCCATGCTCAACCCGACCCAAGACCGAACCATGCCAGGCACGCGGCTGCTGCTGCGCATCACGGTGCTGTTGCCCGTCGCCAGCGTCTTTTTGCTGGGCTTGACCACCCACTGGCGCGCGGCCGCCATGCTGGAGGCCCAGACGTTCTGGCTGGTGGCGGCGGCGCTCATCCCCGTGCTGCTGGTCTATCCGCCGTGGATTGAGCAGCGCCTGGGTGAGTTCTTCCTGCCCACGGCGCTGAGCGTCTATCTGGTTTGCCAGAGCCTGCTGAGCGGCCTGCTGCACAACTGGGCCATGGTGCGCTTCGACATGGTGCAGGTCGGTCCGGTGTTTGTGTTGGAGCCGGGGGTGTTGCTGTTGATTCCGCCCCTGCTGATCGCCTGGCAATATGGCTGGATCGGGGCCTTGCTGGCTTCGGCTGTCACGGGAACGCTCCATCTGGCGGTGGGTCTGACGCTGCATCGCTGGCTGCCCGGCATGGCGCATCTGACCCCCGCGACCCCGCTGTTGCGGCCGGACATGCTCTTTTTTCTGCCGCTGCTGGTGGCCTATCTGGGCATCCTCTTTCGCCGGCAGCAGCGCAGCGAGGCCGAAACCCGCACCCAGTGGCGCGAATATGCGGCCACGGCTGAGGTGCTGGCCGTGGAGCGGGAGCGGCAGCGGGTGGCCGAATCGCTGCAAGCCAGCCTGCAGCGGCCGCTGGCCGCGCTGAACGATCAACTGGAGGGGCTGGCCAGCCTGGCGCTGGGCGCGCTGCCGGAGGGCGCCGCAGAGCGGGTGCGCCAGGCGCGCCAGCACTCGCGCAAGGCGCTCTACACCACCGACGAGCTGATCGAGGAGCTGCAGGCCGCGCCGCTGCGCGAGATGGGGCTGGTGGAAGCCATTCAGACCCGCGCCGACATGATGGCCGAGCGCCACGGCGTGGAGATCGACGTGCAGACCGCGGATCTGCCCCGCGCGATGACCGAGCAGCAGGAGATCGTCCTCTATCACGTGGCCGATCAGGCGCTCAGCCATGTGGCGCATCACAGCGGCGTCCAGCAGATCCATCTGCGGCTGGCGGTGGTGGATCAGTTCGTGGCGCTGACCATCCACGACGACGGCCAGTGCCAGTGCCACCTCAGCCAGAACGGCCACTCTGACCTGAGCAGCCTGGAGACCTGCACCAAGCTGATCGGCGGCCACCTTTGTTTCGACATGCAGCAGGAGGGCGGGAACACCCTGGCCGTCTGGCTGCCCTGTGGCCGCGGCTAGCAGCCGGGCAACTGCTTGTTCATAATCAACTGCGCGCTTTGGCCGGTCTTTGCGAAGCACCCAGGACGTAGCCTGAAGGAGTGCAACGAGTGCGCAGCCTCCCGAAGCGGAGCGGACTGGAGGGCGGGCGCCGGGTATAGCCGGCGAGGACGTCCCTGGGATCGTTTCTGCAGGGGACTCATGTTTGGAATCGCTGAACGCGCTGGGACTATGACTCTGTAAGACAAGTTCCTACGCATTGTCATCCTGAGGCTCGGCGAAGGATCCCCCGCTCAGCACAGCGGAGACCCTTCGCCGAGCCTCAGGGTGACAGTACGCAAGAATTTCCTTTACGATGTACTATGTTGACGAAAGGCGTTGTTTCGGCTAGAATAGACGCCTGCTTGCCCACGGCAGGTTGCCCATCTTCTCCCTACTAGAAAGTCGCCATGACTACTACTGCTGCGGTGCGACGTCGCACCTACTTCCGCAAATCGCTGGTCATTCCCACCGAGCATGGGGCCTGGTCCTGGCTGCTGACGCCCTGGTTGGTCGGCGCTGTGGTCGGTCTGGCCGCGCCCGCCAGCGCGCCTTTGCCCGGCCTGGCCCTGCTGCTGACGCTGGTCGGCGGCCTGAGCGCCTACATGATTCGCCAGCCGGCCACGGCTTGGCTGCGCATTCGCCGCGGCCGCGGCCGCAAGGCCGATCAGCCGTTGGCGCTGGCCTGGGCCAGCGGCTTCAGCCTGCTGGCGCTGTGCTGCCTGCTGGGGCTGTTGCTGCTGGGCCGCTACGCGTTGCTCAGCCTGGCCGTGCCCTTCGGCGTGATCCTGCTGGCCTACCTGCTGGCTGCCCGGCGCGGCCGCGCCGCGATGCGCAGCCTGGGGATGGAGCTG
>JAJTXO010000319.1 GCA_021463315.1 Caldilineales bacterium
CCGGCTGTTCAACGAGCCGGCCGGCTGCGAGTATCTGGCGCAGCAGGGCGTGTCCGCTGAGTTGATCGCCAACCTGCCGCTGCTGGGCATCTCCAGCATCGCCAACATGCTGTCGGCCATCAAGTTCGCCAAGTACTACGAGCTGACCGGGAACGACGTGGTGGCCACCGTCGCCACCGACTCCATGGACCTCTACCGCAGCCGGCTGGTGGAGCTGGAGGAGGCCGAGGGCCCCTTCGGCCCGGTCGAGGCTGCCGTGGCTCACCAGCGCTATCTGCTGGGCGAGCGCACCGACAACCTGCTGGAGCTGTCCTACCAGGATCGCCAGCGCATCCACAACCTGAAGTACTACACCTGGGTCGAGCAGCAAGGCAAAACCTTCGACGAGATCCAGGCTCAGTGGTACGACGACGACTACTGGACCAGCATCCCGCCCATGGCGGACAAGATCGATCGGCTGATCGAGGCGTTCAACGCGCGGGTTGGGTTGTTGTAGCGTGGTAGCGTGGTAGATTGGTAGATTGGTAGCGTGGTAGATTGGTAGATTGGTAGATTGGTAAGGTGCTGCGCGCGACCAATTTACCAATCTACCAATCTACCAACCACCAATCTACCAATCTACCAACCACCAATCTACCAATCTACCAATCTACCAACCACCAGGAGTGCATCATGAAAATCGCAATTCTCGGCGGCACGGGACCGGAAGGCGGCGGCCTCGGGCTGCGCTGGGCCGCGGCTGGACATCAGGTGATCATTGGCTCGCGGCAGATGGAGAAGGGCCAGCAGGCCGCGGCCGAGTTGCAAGGCCGGCTGCCGGCTGCCGTGGCGGCCAATCTCAGCGGTGCGGACAATCTGTCGGCGCTGGATGGCGCGGACGTGGCCGTGCTGGCCGTGCCCTACAGCGGCCAGGAGCGCACGCTGGCCGGGCTGGAGGCCGCGCTGGCCGGCAAGCTGCTGTTGACCGTGGTCGTGCCGCTGGGCGAGAAGGCGGCGCGGGTCTGGCGGCCGCCCAGCGGGCTGGCCGCGGCGGAAGAGGCTGCCCGGCAGCTTGGCGAGGGCGCGCGCGTCGTGGCAGCCTTCCAGAACATCTCCGCGCACCACCTGGCCGATCCTGACCATGTGGTGGACTGCGACGTGCTGATCTGCGGCGACGACCGGGCCGACAAGCAGACGGTGATCGACCTGTGCGCGGCGGCCGGTATGCGCGGCGTCGATGCTGGCCCGCTGCAAAACGCCGGCGTGGTCGAGGGCCTGACCGCCGTGCTGATCGGCATCAACATTCGCCACAAGATCAAGCACGCTGGAATCCGCATCACCGGCATCTGACTCCCAGCGACGATCGCGCGGCATTTCCGCCGAGCCGGACGCGAGACGAACTTTCTGTTCTCAGCTTGCGCCTTGGCTCGTTGCAGTGTACACTAGCGCAATTCCCGGCCGTCCAGCCGGCCCCGGCCACAGCGCTCCCGCGGCCAATCAACTCTTGAAGGCGTGTGCAGGCAGCTATGCAATTTCAGCTCAACGGTGTTCTGAAGGATTTCGACGGCGCCCCCGAATTGCCGCTGCTAACCTGGCTGCGCGAGCAGGAGGGAATCATCTCGCCCAAGGATGGCTGCGCGCCGCAGGCGTCCTGCGGCTGCTGCGCGGTGGAGCTGAACGGCAAGGCGGTGCTCTCCTGCGTCACGCCGATGCACAAGGTGGCCGGCGGCGCGCTGCTGACCACCGAAGGCTTGGGCGAGTATCGCCAGCAGGTTTACAGCTACGCCTTCGTGGCCACGGGGGGCATCCAGTGCGGCTTCTGCATCCCTGGCATCGTCATGCAGGCCAACAGCCTGATCAATCGCAACGCCGAGCCCAGCCGTGCCGAGATCGAGAAGGCGCTCACCCCTCACCTCTGCCGCTGCACCGGCTACAAGAAGATCGTCGACGCCATCGAATACGCCGCCGAGGCCATTCGCAACGAGGAGGAGATCCCCGAGCCCACCAGTCCGGGCCGGGTGGGCGACCGTCACCCCAAGTACGACTCCTTCGCGGCGGTGCTGGGCCAGCGGCCCTACGTGGACGACCTGCACTTCGACGGCCTGCTGCACGGCGCGCTGCGCTTCAGCGACCACCCGCGGGCGCGCGTCCTGCGCATCGACACCGCCCAGGCCCAGCAGATGGCCGGCGTGGTGCGTATCTTCACCGCGGCCGACGTGCCGGGCCGGCGCTCCGTGGGCTTGATCCAGCAGGACTGGCCGCTGTTGGTGGCCCAGGGCGAGGAGACGCGCTATGTGGGCGACGCGCTGGCGTTGGTGGTGGCCGACAGCCAGCAGGCCGCGCGCGCGGCCGCGGCGCAGATCGCGGTCGAATACGAGGTGCTGGAGCCGCTGACCGATCCCTTCGCCGCGCTCCAGCCCGACGCGCCGCAGCTCCACCCTGGCGGCAACATCCTCTCTACCACCGTCGTTCGGCGCGGGGATATGCCCGCGGCGCGCGCGGCCACCGCCCACACCGCGGGCGGCCGCTACGAGACGCAACGCATCGAGCACGGCTACATGGAGACCGAGGCCGCCGTGGCGCTGGCCGGGCAGGATGGCTTCGCCGTCACCGTCTACTCGCAGAGCCAGGGGGTCTACGAGGATCGCATCCAGATCGCCGCGCTGCTGGCGCTGGATGAGCCGCAGGTGCGGGTGATCCTGGTGCCCAACGGCGGCGGCTTCGGCGGCAAGGAGGATCTGTCGGTGCAGGGCCACGCCGCGCTGGCCGCCCATCTGCTGGGCCAGCCGGTGAAGGTCCGGCTGACGCGGGACGAGTCGATCCGCATGCACCCCAAGCGCCATCCCATCTGGCTGGACTACGAGGTGGGCTGCGACGCGGCCGGCCGGCTGACCTTTGTCAAGATGCGGGCGGTGGGCGACACCGGCGCCTACGCCTCGGTGGGAGCCAAGGTGCTGGAGCGCACAGCCGGCCACGCCACCGGCGCCTATCACGTGCCCGCGGTGGAGATCGAAGCGGTGGCCGTCTACACCAACAACGTGCCCTGCGGCGCGATGCGCGGCTTCGGCGTCAACCAGTCCGCCTTCGCCATGGAAAGCTGCGTGGACGAGCTGTGCCGGCAGGGCGGCTTCGACCGCTGGCAGTTCCGCTGGGACAACGCCATCACCGAGGGGCGCATGACCGCCACCGGCCAGATCATCGAGGGCGGCGCGGGGCTGCGCGCCACGCTGGAGGCGGTCAAGGAGCAGTTTTACGCGGCCAAGATCGCCGGCCTGGCCTGCGGCATCAAGAACACCGGCATCGGCAACGGCGTCAACGACGCCGCGCTGGTCAGGATCAGCGTGCTGGCGCCGGACCGGGTGTTGCTGGACCACGGCTGGACCGAGATGGGGCAGGGCGTGCATACCGTGGCCTTGCAGGCGCTCTGCACCGAGACCGGCATCGACCCCAGCTTCGTTCGGGTGCAGGTGGATACGGCATCGGGCCAGGAAGCGGGCATGACCACCGCCTCGCGCGCCACCTCGCTGGTGGGCAACGCGGCCATTGACGCGGCCAAAAAGCTGGCGGCCGATTTGAAGACGCACACGCTGGCCGAGCTGGTAGGGCGGCGCTACGAGGGCAGTTGGGTCTGCGACTGGACCACCGCGCCCGAGGCCGTCACCGACGCGCCCATCACGCACTATTCCTACAGCTATGCCACCCAACTGGTGATCCTGGACGACGACGGCCAGATCGAGAAGATCGTGGCTGCCCACGACGCGGGCAAGATCTTCAACCCGACGCTGTTCGAGGGGCAGATCGAAGGCTCGCTGCACATGGGGCTGGGCTACGCCATCAGCGAGGACCTGCCCATGGAGGGCGGCCACTTCAAGAGCACCCGACTGCGCCAGTGCGGCATCCTGCGCGCCAAGGAGATGCCCGAGCTGGAGGTGATCGGCGTGGAGGAGCCTGATCTGGTCGGCCCCTACGGCGCCAAAGGCGTCGGTGAGATCGGCCTGGTGCCCACAGCCGGCGCGGTGGCCAACGCGCTCTACCAGTTCGACGGCGTGCGTCGCACCAAGCTGCCCATGGCGCTGCCCAAGAAGCGCCGCACCTCGTAGCACCTCGCAGGTCACGTTAGCAACGTGACCTGCGCAACTGTAGTGAGCCATCGGCGCCGGACGCTTGAATCGACGCCGACATCAATAACAACTGATTCTGTGCAAAGGAGCACCCAAACTGTGAAACTGTCTACCCGTATGTCCCGCCTCGGCACCGAGACCGCCTTCGAGGTCCTGGCCAAGGCCAAAGCTCTGGAAGCCCAGGGCCGCGAGATCATCCACCTGGAGATCGGCGAGCCCGATTTCGACACCCCGCTCAACGTGGTGGAGGCCGGCGTGACCGCGCTGCGCGGCGGCCACACCCACTACACCCCGGCCGCCGGCGTGTTGCCGCTGCGCCAGGCCATCGCCGACGAGATCGCCACGACGCGCGGCATCCCGGTCCACCCGGACCAGGTCGTCGTCGTCCCCGGCGGTAAGCCGATCATGTTCTTCGCCCTGCTGGCCCTGTGCGAGGCGGGCGACGAGGTGATCTACCCCAACCCCGGCTTCCCCATCTACGAATCGATGATCAACTTCGCGGGCGCCAAGGCTGTGCCGATCCCGCTGCGCATGGAGAACGACTTCGGCCTGGATGTGGACGAGCTGGCCAGCCTGGTCACCGACCGCACCAAGCTGATCATCCTCAACTCGCCGGCCAACCCCACCGGCGGCGTGGTCAGCGCCGAGCAGTTGGCGCGGGTGGCCGAGATCGCCCAGGCGCGCGGCATTCCGGTGCTGTCCGACGAGATCTACTGTCGTCTGCTGTACGATGACACCTTCGCCAGCATCGCCAGCGTGCCCGGCATGGCCGAGCAGACCATCATCCTCGACGGCTTCTCCAAAACCTATGCCATGACCGGCTGGCGGCTGGGCTATGGCGTGATGCCGGTGGAGCTGGCCCGCCAGATCACCAAGCTGATGGTCAACTCCAACTCCTGCACCGCGGCCTTCACCCAGATGGCTGGCATCGAGGCGCTGACCGGCCCGCAGGACTCGGTGGACGCGATGCTGGCCGCGTTCCGGCGGCGGCGTGACCTGATGGTGGCTGGGATGAATCGCATCCCCGGCTTCCGCTGTCTGGTCCCCAAGGGCGCGTTCTACGTCTTCCCCAACGTCGAGGGAACTGGGCTGAGCAGCCAGGCGCTGGCCGACAAGCTGCTCTACGAGGCCGGCGTGGCCGCGCTGGCCGGCACCTGCTTCGGCGCGCACGGCGAAGGCTTCATCCGCTTCTCCTACGCCAACTCCGAGGAGAACCTGGCCAAGGCGCTGGATCGCGTAGCCGACGTGGTGGCGAAGCTGTAGACATCCCACCGATCCGCCACGCGTCCCGCCGGGTCTGCCACGCGTCCCATCGATCCGCCAGGCGTCCCGCCGGGTCTGCCACGCGTCCCACCGATCCGCC
>JAJTXO010000032.1 GCA_021463315.1 Caldilineales bacterium
GTCTGCAAGCGCACTATTCCGATCTGGTCTTCGCCGTTCAACTGATCGACAAGCGGCCCGCAGTCGTGTACGTGTTGTTCGAGCACAAGAGCTACCCCGATGTCAACACGCCTTTCCAACTGCTGCGCTACATGGTGCGCATTTGGGAGCGCTGGCAGAAAGAGCCCGGCAGCCTCTTGCCCATTATTCCACTGGTCGTCTATCATGGCCAGCAAGCGTGGCGCGTATCTCCGAATCTGGGCGGCATGTACGACGGGCCAGCAGATCTCTTGAGCTACTTCCCTGACTTTCGCTATTGGCTGGTCGATTTGAGCGAGTTCAGCGATGCCGAAATCAGAGGCGAAGCCATGCTGCGCTTGGCGCTGCTGGCTATGAAGCATGTGCGTGACCAGGAAGCCCTTGAGCAAGTGCCGCAGATCTTCGATCTGATGGAGAAACTGGCGATGACTGAGAGCACGGCCGAGTTCGTAGCAGCCGTATTGCGTTATCTGATCACTGGAAGCGACACAATCACCGAGGCTGATTTACGACAGGCGATGGAAAAACATTGGCCGGCAGGAGTGACGATCATGACGACAATCGCAGAAAACTGGGTACAACAAGGCCTCCAGCAGGGTCTCCAGCAGGGCCTCCAGCAGGGCCTCCAGCAGGGCCTCCAGCAAGGCCTCCAGCAGGGCCTCCAGCAAGGGCGCCGCGAGGGTTTGATGGATGCCATCAGCCTGGGCGTCAGGCTTAGATTTGGCAGCGAAGGGCTTTGGCTGTTGCCGGAGGTTCGCAGGCTTGAAGATATCGAGATCCTCGAATCGATCTATGACAGCATCGAAACTGTCAAGACCCCCGACGAACTGCGCCGCATCTACGCCTGAGCTATGAGCGCTGTCACCTACCAGGCGGCCGGCGTGGACATCGCCGCCGGCGCGCGCGCGGTCGAGCTGATGAAGGACGCGGTGCGCGCCACCTATGGCCCCGAGGTGCTGCTGGGCATCGGCGCGTTCGGCGGGCTGTTCGACGCGGCCGCGCTGCGCGGCATGGACGCGCCGGTGCTGGTCGCCTCCACCGACGGCGTGGGCACCAAGACCAAGATCGCCTCAGCCCTGGCCCGCTACGACACGGTCGGCCACGACATCGTCAACCACTGTGTGAACGATATCCTGGTGCAGGGGGCGCGGCCGCTCTTCTTTCTGGACTACATCGCCAGCAGCAAGCTGGACCCGGCGATGGTGGCCGCGGTGGTCAGCGGCGCGGCCGCGGCCTGCCAGGCGGCCGGCTGCGCGCTGCTGGGCGGTGAGACGGCCGAGATGCCGGGCGTCTACGCATCGGGCGAGTTCGACCTGGTGGGAACCATCGTGGGCGTGGTGGACCGCGCCGATCTCATCGACGGCTCGACCATCCAGCCGGGCGATGCGGTGATCGGACTGGCCTCGTCGGGGCTGCACACCAACGGCTTTTCGCTGGCCCGTCGCGTCTTCGAGGGCTGGGACCTGCGCGCCGAGCCGCCAGAGCTGGGCCGGCCGCTGGGCGAGGCGCTGCTGGCGCCCCATCGCAGCTATCTGGCCGAGGTCCAGCGGCTGCGCCAGGCCGGTGTCGCCATCAAGGGTCTGGCCCACATCACCGGCGGCGGCTTGATCGACAATCCACCGCGCATCCTGCCCGCGGGCACAGCCATCCACCTGCGCCGCGGCAGTTGGCCCATCCCGCCGCTCTTCCAGCTCATCCAGCGCGCCGGCCAGATCGACGACGCGGAGATGGCGCACGTCTTCAACCTGGGGCTGGGCATGTTGATGGTCACACCGGCCGGGCAGGCAGCCGCGGCCCTGGATACGCTGGGCGAAGGCTGGCTGGTGGGCGAAGTGGCGGCAGCTCGTAACTCGTAGGGCGTTCTCAAAGATTAAGTGATCCAAAGCCAAGATTTGGAGTAACTGTTCAACCGCCGGGTGCGTGGTCGTTGATTGAGTAGGCCGTTCTGCACCAATCCCGGCATTGGTGAGTTGTGAATGATGGCGACCGTATGTTACAATCGATGGCGTGAAGCAGGACTCCGACACCCAGATTCTCAGGGACAAACATCATGACGGTCATTGAGCTATCGCCTCGAACCATCACCTCGCTAAAGGTGTTGGCTAGACAACAACAGACGCCAGTGGAGACAATCGTTGAGGAGTTGATCGATCGTTTTCTACGCGAATACCGTCACGAGTCGCTGTTGCAGGAGATGGAGCGCTTTCGCCAGCAGCACGCCGAACTTCTTGCCCAGTTTCGGGGCCAGTACATCGGGATGCTGAATGGAGAGGTTGTGGACAGCGACGCCGACGGGGGTGCGCTTCACATCCGTCTTGCACGACGATATGGCGATCAGCCTGTTCTGATCGTCGAGATTACAGATCAACCTGAGCAGGAATTCAGGCGCTTGAGCCGGCGGTTGGTTGTATGAAGACCATGTATCGGGCGGACTACCGCCCACCGATTCCTGCGCTTGCTGTTCGGCTGTGGCGCTCTATTTTGTGGACATCTATCTGGAGCAGGAAGTTGCGCCGGGAATGCGCGTGATTGGTGACGAGACTGGCGTCGATATTATCCTGGGACGCGATTTTCTGAATCGATAGCCAGACTGGCAGCCCGTGCTGCCGGGTTACCTGTGTCGCATCGCGGCTTTGATCTGAGAGTTCCCGTGACCAAACACCTGGCAGTGCTCATCTCCGGCAGCGGCAGCAACCTGCAGGCCATCATCGACGCGATTGCGGCCGGACGGCTGGATGCCCAGATCGTCGTGGTGGTTTCTAACCGCCGCGAGGCGTTTGGCTTGACGCGCGCCGAACAGGCTGGCATCCCCACGCTTTACTTCCCTCTCAAACCGTACAAGGAGAGCGCGCGGTCGCGCGAGCAGTATGACGCCGACTTGGCAGCACAGGTGGCGACCTACGCCCCCGATCTGATCGTGCTGGCCGGCTGGATGCACGTGCTCAGCCCCTCCTTTCTGGACCGCTTCCCCGGCCGCGTGCTCAATCTGCACCCCGCGCTGCCCGGCCAGTTCGCAGGGACCCACGCCATCCCGGCCGCCTACGCGGCTTTCCAGCAGGGCGAGATCGATCACACCGGCGTGATGGTGCATTGGGTCGTGCCGCAGGTGGACGCTGGGCCGGTGCTGGCCAGCGTCGCAGTTCCGATCTACCCCGATGACAGCCTGGACGACCTGGAGACGCGCATGCACCAGGCCGAACATCGGCTCCTGGTCGAAGCCCTCGCGCAGATCGACCGATGAGCAAGACTTCGGAAGTGGCCGGTTGACGAGCAAAGACCATAGCCGTCGAGCCAGGCCCTTTCATGGCGTGCGGCCACTTCCGAAGTCTGGGGTTTGCAGTTCCTTGAGGCGCTGCTGGTAGTCGTGCTTGGGCAGCGCTGTAGCCAACTCCCTGTACAGCCGTTCGGCCGCGGCGCGATCCGCCTCGGCCAGGCCCAGCTTCCACAGCCAGAAACAGACGCTGGCCTGCAGCGCGGGGTCCCCAGTCTGACCAGCCAGCCCGCGCAGCGTCGCCAACGCGTCCGGCGCGGCGGCCGCTGCGGCCGCGGCGTGATCCAGCCGCGCGGCCAGGATGCGCGCTTGCCACCCCTGTTCCGCCAAATCCAGCTCCGCGGCCAACTGGCCTGCTTCGTCCGCCGCCTCCCGGGCCGCGGCCAGCAGCCCCGCGTCGATCATCAGCCCGGCGGCATCCAGCAGGGGGCCGACCAGAAAATAGGGGGCGCCGTGGGCGCGCAGCACTGGCAGGGCCTGCTGAAAGGCCGCCAGCGCCGCGGCCTGCTGGCCGCGCTCGGCCAGGATGTTGGCCCAGGCGGCCCGGTGGCGGGCGATCTCCCAAGCGTTGTCCAGCCTCTTTTCGATGGCAATGGCGCGCTCCAGGCAGGCCAGCGCCGCGTCCTGCTGGCCGCAGTCCAGCAGGATGCTGGCCCGGTTGCCCAGCGCCACCGCCTCGCCGTGCAGGTCGTGCGTCTCCATGGTGTAGTCCAGATCCTGCTGATTGTAGTCCAGCGCCTCCCGGTAGTCGCCCCGCTCCCGGCTGAGCAGCGCCAGGTTGCCATCCAGCGCGGCTACGCTGGATCGGTCGCCCACGCTGGCGTAGATCGCGCGCGCCTGCTGCGCGTGGTGCAGCGCCAGGTCGAATTGCTGCTGCCCAAAGGCCACCCCACCCAGCGCCCGCAAGATCTGGGCCATGCCCAGGCGGTTCTGCTGGCGCTCCTGTATGCTCAAAGCTTCCTCCAGATAGGCCTGCGCGTCGTTGATGCTGCCCCGCCGCCAGTGAAGCACGCCCAGCCGGGTCAGCGCGATGGCCAGCCGCGGCTGGGCGTCCCTGGCGCGAAACACGGCCACCGCTTGTTCCAGATGCTGCTGCGCCAGCGCGAAGTCGCCGCGATGTGGCAACAGCGCGCCCAGCATGCTGCGGCATTCGCTGTCGGCCAGCGCGTCGCCCGAGCGCCGGGCCAGCGGCATGGCTTGCTCCAGCAGGCCAATGGCGGCCAATCCCTGCCCGCGGCGGTCGAGGAAATGGGCCTGCCAGGTCAACAGGCGGCTGAGCAGGTGGGCGACTGGCTCGGCCGCGTCGTGGTGCAGGGACCCGCGCTGCACCTGCTGCGCCGTCCACGCCAGCATCTCGTCTCCCTCCTGGATCAGGCCGCTGGAATCGTAGAAGCGCGCCAGGCCGTCCAGGCTGGCGTCGAGGCTGGCGATGCAGCCGTGCTCGCTGGCCAGCCGCCAGGCCTGGCGGATATCGTCCAGCCGGCGCCGAACCTGCGCCACCGCCTCATGCGGCTGGGGACCGACCAGCGCAGCCTGCTGAGCGGCCAGGAAGGCCAGATGATAGGCGCTGTAGCGGCGCTGGGCCTGGCTCGGCTCCTTTTGGCCGGCCAATTGACGCACCAAATAGTGGATCTCGTACCAGCCGTCGGAGCGCCGCTGCAGCAGCATGGCATCCAGCAGGGCCGCCACGTCGAGCACCTGCGTCGCGCTGACGGCCAGCGCGGCCTCCAGGTTGAAGGGGTTGTGAAAGAGGGTCAGGTCGGCCAGCGCGGTTCTTTGCCGGGGCGTCAGCAGCTCCCAGGTGTGGTCGAACACCGTTTGGATGCTGCGCTGGCGCAGCGGCACGTCGTGCTGCTCTGTGGCCAGAAAAGCGAAGCTGCGCTCGATTTCCCGAACGATGTCCGCGCAGTCGTAGATCCGCAGCCAACCGGCCGCGATCTCCAGCGCCAACGGCCGGCCATCCACCAGCGCGCAGATGCGGATCACATCCTCCACGTTGGAGGAGGAGAGGCGAAAGCGGGGCTGCACACGCCGGGCCGCCTGCACGAACAGCCGCATGGCCGGATAGCTCATGGCGTCCTCCACCGCCGTGCCGGGTCGGGGATAGCCGAGACCATCCAGCGGCAGACGTTGCTCTACGCTCAAGTCCAACGGCAGACGGGAGGTCACCAGCATCTCGACGCCGGGGGCTGCCTCCAGCAGGGCGCGCAGCCAGACCGCTTCGGCGCGCAGGTGCTCGAAGTTGTCCAGCACCAGCAAGAGCTGTTTGTGGCGCAGGAAGCCGATCACCTGCTCGCCGACGCCGGCGCGGTCGTGCAGCGTCAGGCCATCGAAGGCCGCAGCCAGCGCCGCGGGCAGCAGCTCTGCCGAGCTGACGCTGGCCAGCGGCACAAAGACCAGGCCATCTTTGAGACGCGCCGCGGCATGCACTGGCTGCTCGGCCAGGGAGCGCGCCGCCTCGATGGCCAGGCGAGTCTTGCCCACGCCGCCCAGGCCGGTCAACGTCACCAACCGGCAGGCTGGATCCAACAGCCGGGCGCGGATTGCCTCCAGCTCTGCCTCCCGGCCGACGAAGGGGGCCAGTTGGGCCGGAAAGCCGGCGGTGGGCAGGGCGACCGGCGCGGGCTGGCTGAGCTCGCCGCGGCTGATGCGCCGGTAGAGGGCCGTAGTTTCAGCGTCGGGCTCGATGCCCAGCTCCTCGGCCAGCACGCGCACGCAGCTTTGGTAGCGGGCCAGCGCCTCGCTGCGCTGGCCGCTGGCCGCCAACGCAGCCATGGCCTGGCGATAGGCCGTCTCACGGAAGGGGTCTAGCTCGATCTGGCGCGCCGCGTAGAGGTAGGCGCGCGGGTGGTCGCCCAGAGCCTGGCAGGCCGCGGCCAGCGTGTGCAGCGCCACGATGGATTGGTGCGCCAGCCGCTCGCGCTGCATCAGCAGCCATTCCTCGAAGGGAGGGGCGTCCTCCAGCCCGAAGCCGGCCAGCAGCTCGCCGCGCGCCAGGGCCGCGGCCTGCTCCAGCCGCTGCCGGCAGGCGGGGCAAAGCGCCGGATCGGTGTGGTGATGGGCGCCCACCTGGGCCAGGGCCGCTGTGAACTGGGCCACATCCAGCGTCAGCACGGCCGCGTTGAGCTGGATCTGGCCGCGAGGGGTGAACAGGAGCGCGTCGGCCATGCCCGCGGCCGCATCGTCCAGCGCCGCGCGCAGGCGGTGCAGGGTCAGGCGCAGATTCTTGGCGGCCATCTGGTCGGGCGTCTCCGGCCAGAAGAGCGCGGCCAGCGAGCTGCGCGCGTGGGCGCGGCCGGCCTCCAGCGCCAGATAGGCCAGCAGGCCGCGCGTCTTGTTGCTGCGGAAGCCATCCACCACACGCCCGTCCACTGTTGCGGCAAATGTCCCGAACAGATCGAGGACCAGATGAGTCATGTCTGCATGCGGTTTTCTTTGATCTGACGTTAGTCACTCCTAAAGTGCTGCCAGCCGCCATTTTACACCACATGGGGCAGGGCAACAAAACGACTTTTTGGAAACGAGTTGGAAACGCGGCCCTGCTACAATGCTGAAACCTATGGAACCCCCTTCCTCCGATCCAACCCAGCCCGCGGCCTACCAGGCCTATTTGGTTCGCATGTGGCGCAGCAGCCCCAACACGGCTTGGCGCGCCTCGGCACAGCATACGCAAAGCGGCGAGGTCGTTCTCTTTGCCGACCTGGAGCGCTTGTTTCGCTTTCTGCACGATCAATCGGTTGAAACCAAGGACTGTACTGAGACAGGTCACATCTGACTATGACAAAACGAAGCTATCATCAGACCCCTGGACGGCGTTTAGGATTTTTCTCGGCTACTGCCTTGGTGGTGGTGGGAGTGGCCTTGCTGGCGGCCGGCCTGGCTGGCGGCTGGCCGGCCAGCGCGTGGGCCGCGCCGCAGCGGGCCCGCGCCTCGGTCATGTCGGCCTGGCGCAGCGTGCAGACCGCCGGCGCGTACCGTTTCACGGCCGACATCCAGCAGGAGCTGTTGCCCTTGCCCACGGCCGGCAACGTGGGGCGCGCCAGCAAGACGCAGCGCCTCTATCTGGAGGGCGCGACCGACCTGCGCGCTCAGACGCTGGAGTTGGCGCTTTGGTCGCAGGGGGGCAGCGTGCTCGATTCCAGCTCGGCCGCCCAGGTGCGGGTCGAGCAGGGCCGCACCTTCGTGCGCCAGGGCGAGGGCGCATGGCAGCCGGCCGAGGACTTCACCGGCGGCTTTGCGCCTGGCGGCGACTTCATGGGCTTTCTGGCCGCGGCCACCAACATCCAGGCCGTGGACGAGAGCGCCGCGGGCGGGCAGCGCTACACCTTCGACATCGACGGCCCCAGCTACGCGCGCCACCTGCGCGACGACCTGGCCGCGGAGCTGGCGCGCAACGGCGCGTTGCCGCGCGGGCTGGCGCTGGATCTGCCCCAGCAATACGTAGAGATGACCGGCAGCGGCGAGCTGTGGCTGGCCGCCAACGGCCTGCCCGCGCGCCAGCGGATCACCCTGGACCTGCCCCCCGCCGCCGACGCCGACTACCGCACCCGGGCCGAGCTCACCATCAACTTCAGCTACGATCCTCCCCCCGCTCTGCCCGGTTCTTCCCCCGCTCTGGCCGGTCCTGCCCCCGCTCTGGCCGGTTCTGCCCCCGCTCTGGCCGGTCTCCGACCGAGCCAGCTCCCCGCTCTGGCCGACATCACCGCGGCCTGGCCCCAGACGGCCGGCTACGCGCTCGCGCTGCTGATTACCCTGGCCTGCGCCCTGCTGCTGGCGCGCAGCGGCCGCTCGCGCCTCGTCTATGCCGCGATCAACCTGGCCGTCATCCTGATCATGGTCAGCGCGCCCATCGTGCAGGCCGGGGAGTGGCAGCGTTTCGATCAGTACCGGCAGTCGCGCACACCGGCCGAAAGCCCGGCCAGCCGCGAGATCAACGAGCTGGTCGCCGCCTACAGCCAGAACCAACAGCAGAACCTGCAACAGCCGGCCGAGAAGCTGGCCCTGCTGGCCGGCGACACCGGTGCGGACCGCGACCGCGATGGCCTGAGCGACGCGCGCGAGCTGGCGCTAGGCCGCAACCCGCTGCAAGCTGAACCACCCGATCTGGTCGGGCTGAACCCGTTGGCCCACGCGCCCGACGACGGAACCGACAGCGACGGCGACGGCCTGAGCGACGTGCAGGAAGCGCTGCTGGGCACCAATCCCTTCCAGGCCGACAGCGACGGCGACGGCCTGACCGACCAGCAAGAGGTCGTCGGCTTTATGCTGGGCGGCCAGCGCTGGTACGGCGATCCGCAGAAGGCCAGCACCCTGGACGATGGCATCCTGGACGGCCAGAAGTGCGCCAATTTCCCTGCCTGCCCCGACAGCGACGGCGACGGCGCGCCCGACATGGCCGATCCTGATCTGGACGGCGACGGGGTGCCCAACACCATCGATCTTTCCCCCTTCAAGGCGGGCAGTCCCACCTTCAGCCAGAGCGCGCCGCTGGCCTTGACCATCAACGGCCTGACCGCCAACGCGCCCACCTACGTCGAATTTCAACTGCGCCCCACCAACCCCGACCATCTGTGGTACGCCTTCAACGTGCTGGACTGGCCCGACGGCGACGCCCGCGGCCAGGTTCAGCGCGCCCCGCGGGGCATCGACGATCCGCAGACCTTCTTCGATGTCTGCGCGCAGAGCGCGGTCGCCAACGGCCAGGATCCCGACCTGGTCTGCAGCATGACGCCCGACGACAACGGCGACATCAAGCTGGTCCCCATGCTGGAGATCCAGACGAGCGGCGCCAACAACAACCTGCCCAGCGCGCAGGAGCTGGACCAGTTCGGCGGCATCGCGGTGCGGCCGCTGAGCAGCGCGGCCCAGGCGCCCCAGGTGGTCTACGTGCCGCTCAGCCTGGCGCAGGAGCCCAACAGCGAGGAGCGGGTGGCCTTCTACGGCAAGATGCTCTACCGGCCGGGCGCGGCCTGGGGCGCGGCGCAGCAGGTGCGGCTGGTCTGGGTGGTGCAGATGCTGTTGGACAGTTGCGCCGAGTACGACGGCGGCGTCTGTATCAGCTACGACAGCCTGAACAACATCCAGCCGGTGCAGACCTACTACGATCAGTGGAAGCTGACCGGCCTGAACATCCGCGAGAACCGCGGCGTCGACTTCGCGCTGATCTTCGAGGACCCCACCGTGGCCTCGGCGCCGGAGCCGGACAGCGTGCTGACGCCGCTGAGCGTGGCCCTGGACGGCACGTTCCTCGCCGCGCGCGACTGCGACACCGCCATCGATGGCGTCTGCTACGGCGACGGCCAGCCTGACCTGACCGTGGCCGGCCGCGGGGCCAGCGCGCCCACCATCGCCGGCCGGCTGGATCGTTTGCAGAACGCAGGCGTGACCGACGACCAGCGTTGGGGGCTGCCCAACGTGCTGCGGGTGATCAACAAGAGCTACAGCCACCGCGATGAGGCGCTGGGCAAGCTGGCCACGACCGATGCGCAGGAACTACTGGCCACCTTTTTCACCGGCCACTGGTCGCCCGGCAGCCCCATCACCCCCTCGCTGCTCTTTGCCCGCGAGGAGCGCTTCCGCGCCCTGAACCTGTCGCAGATGGGCAGCGGGCAGGCGGTGCAGTGGAACGGCGCCAGCCTGGCCTTCGATCTGCGCGCGGACAACGGCGCGCCCATGCAGACGGTGGCCGGCCTCAATCTGGTCAAATACCGCTACGACGAGCTGGCCGCGCGCTGGCAGACCCTGGCCATCGAGGACGCCTGGGCCGCGTGGGATCAGCTCTACGCGGGGATCGAGCCGGGCGAGGATGCCAACGTGGCCGCGGGCAAGCTGGCGATCCTGCAGCTCTACTATCTCTCCCTCAACCGCGGCTGGGCGCGGCCGGTGCAGTTCGGCGATGTCAGGGTCAGCGACCCCAGCCGGGCTACCAGCGACCAGGATCTGCGCGCCATGGCCAGCACGCCGCTGGGCCTGGGCCGCCTGGGCAATCTGCTGATCGTCAACCAGTTGGTGCTGAGCTACTACGTCAGCCCGCGCGAGGTGCAGACCTATCTCGGCGTGCTGAAGAACACCAACAGCGCCACCAAGACGCTGGACGACCTGGGCACGGTCAACCTGCTGGAGAATATACGCCGCAAGCTGCGCCTGATCACCAACGGACAGAGCGCGTTCCAAACCTTCGTCGGTGTCAGTGCGGCCGTCACCATCGTCTCTGGCATTGTCGGCATCACCCTCTTTTCCATCGGCTCCGCGCTGGACAACAACCCGTTGAAGCTGGCCGGGGTGATCTTCTTGGGGCTGGCCGCGGCCGTGGCCACCATCGTCGCGCCGCTGCTGACCTTGCGCACCTACATCCAGGAGGTAGCCGTGGCCACGCAGGTCTCGCAGGGCGCGGCCGCGGGCAAGGTGCTGGGGGCCAGCTCCGAGATCGTTGGCCTGACCAAGGTGGCCGCGGTGGTCGGCTTGGTGATCAGCATCGGCATCCCCTGGGGCATTTTCATCTATCAGGCCTTGACGGGCGATGTGCGGGTGGGCACCATCGCCTTCAACACCGCCATGGCCTTCGCCATCGCCAGCACCATCGTCGCCATCCTGATGTTCGCGCTTTCGCTGACGGTGGTGGGCTTCATCACCACGGCCGTGCTGGGCTTTGTCGACCTGTTGATGCAGGGGCTGTGCGCGGCCGGCGTCTCGGGCGCCTGCTTCAGCATCGTCGGCGCGCTCACCGGCGCGCTGGCCAAGCTGATCTACAGCAGCGGCTCGGTCATCGATTTCAGCCACGTGGACGCCAACGGCAACCAGGACCTGGTGAAGCTGGGCGCGCTGGCGCTGAACCTGTCCAATCCCGGCAACGGCTTCATGCAGGGCAACCAGATCAGCTTCTCCGCGCCGGTGCGCTCCACCCTCTACAACCATGTGCCGGGGGGCGGCTCCATCGTCAAGTACGATTCCTACTTCTCCGCCAACAACCTGCGCTCCTCCACCGTCACCTATCGGCTGACGGCCGACGGCGCCAGCGCACCGCCGGCCAGCCGCAACGCCATGAGCGGCGCCTGGCAGGTGAGCTCTTTCCGCAGCAAGAGCTATCGCATCTGGTACGGCCCCTGGCCCGACAGCAACACCATCGCTTTCCACACCGGCTACGCCGACCAAACCCTGGCCAGCCCGTGGCAAACCCTCTCCCAGGGGCTGGACCGGCAGATCCCGCTCTATCTCACCATGGCCTACGCCATGCCGGGCTACGAGTGCTGGGTCGGCCTCTGCTCCGACATCACCCTGCGCGGCGACACCAAGACCTTCCTGGGCGACAGCCTCTACCTGGATGTGTTTCCCGCCACGCTGGATGAGTTCTACAGCCTGGCCTGGGACAGCCGCTTCGGGCCGCAGTTGGATCACGACGGCGACGGGCTGCTGGCCGCGGCCGCCGGCGGGCTGGATCCTGACGACACCCGCCACGACAGCGACAACGACGGCCTGAGCGACGCCAAAGAGGTGCGGCTGGGCACGAACCCGGCCGTGGCTGACAGCGACGGTGACGGCCTGAGCGACTATCGCGAGGCCGTGCTGGGCGCCGATCCCACCCGCGCGGACACCGACGGCGACGGCCTGAGCGACAAGCAGGAGGTGGATGGCTGGCAGTTCGAGTATGCGCCTGGCCTCTCCACCCTGGTCACCACCGATCCGCGGCTGCGCGACAGCGACGGCGACGGGCTGGACGACCGCGCCGAGAAGAACCTGGGCAGCAACCCACGCGCGGCCACGCCCAACCCGGCCGCGATCGCCCTGTCCATCAGCGACGCGGACCGGGTGGTCACCTACGGCAGCTCGCTGGTCTACACCGCGACGCTGAGCAACGCCAGCCAGCCGGGCCAGCCCGATCCGGCCGCCAACCTGACCCTCTCCGGCGCCTTCGCGCAGACCTTCCCGCCGGAGCTGGGCGGCGCAGTTGCCAACTCACCCGTGCTGCTGGACCGCGGCAGCCAGCAGAGCCAGGTGCTCCCCTTCACCGTGCCGGCCGGCAGCTCTTCCCGAGCCACGGCCATCAGCAGCCGCGCCAACGGCGCGCTGTTGGCCGTCTATCCCGCGCCGCCGCCGGTCAACCTGGGCAGCTTCGACCAGACCAGCTCGCTGAGCCTGTGGATCGACGATGACCGCCCCACCTCCAGCCTGGCGACGCAGTTCGTCCCGGCCGGCCGCACCATCATGCTGGGCGGCCAGGCCAGCGATCCCACCTCGGCCATCGTCGCGGTGGAGGTGCGCATCGACGGGGGCGCCTGGCAGGACGCGCAGCCCGTCGGCGTGTTGCCGCGCGGCAACGCCCGCTATGCCTGGGCGCTGCCCTGGCAGACCCCCAACAGCGAAGGCGCTCACACCATCGATGTGCGCGCCACCGACGCGGTGGGCCACGGGCAGGCTTCCCCAACCACCGCCACCCTCTATGTGGACGCGCAGGCGCCCACGGTGACAGCCGCCATTCCCACCGGCATCGTCGCGGCCACCCGGGGCGCGGACCAGCGCTGGATCATCGAGCTCAGCGGCGCGGCCATCGATCCCGGCAGCGGGCCGGCCGTCAGCGGAGTGGAGGGGGTGCAGGTCTTCATCAGCCCCGATGGCGCGGGCTGGCAGGAGGCGCAGCTCGTCCCGGCCGGCGGCAACCAGGTTACCTGGAGCATCGCCTATGCCCTGCCCGACCTGGGACAGCGCTACCCCACCGGCCTGTACCAGGTGCAGGTGCGCGCGGTGGATCGCGCCGGCAATGTCACCCCTGTGGGCAGCTACGCCACGGGCGCGGCGCGCCTGGACAGCACGCCGCCCAGCGTCAGCCTGGATGTGGAGCAGATCCCCTCCAACGCGCCGCCAGGCGATGTGCCGGCCGTGGATCGCATCGTGCGCCCCATCACCCTCAGCGGCGTGATCAGCGAGACCGACGTGATCCAGGCCGGCATCGCAGGCGCGGAGATCTCCTACACGCCCGACATGGTCACCGACGCCTATGCCAACACCCTGCTGCTGCTCTACCTGGACGATCTGCCCGGCTCGCGGCTCTTCCGCGACGATTCGGGCCAGAACCGCACCGCCCTCTGCACCACAGCCTCCTGTCCGACGGCCGGCGTGGTGGGCCGTTTTGGCCGCGCGCTGCAGTTCGACGGCGCGGCCGCGGGCGGGCAGCAGGTGCGCGCGGCCTCGGTGGCCATCCTGCCGGGCAGCTACACCCTGACCCAGTGGTTCAAGACCCCATGCAGCAACTGCGGCATCTCCAGCGTGCGCACCCTGATCGGTGGGAACTTCAACACCGACCGCCAGCTCTATCTCAGCGGCGGCAACCTGTGTGTGGATCTGTTCAGCGGCGGCAGCCGCGAGAGCATCTGCTCGGCCGATGTCGGCTACGGCGACAACCAGTGGCACATGATGGCGCACGTGGTGGGTCCGGGCGGCCAGAAGCTGTATATCGACGGCAAGCTGGCGGCCAGCGGTCTCAAGGCCGCGTCCAGCTACGTGGGCGACAGCAGCATCCTCTTGGGCGAGGCGGCTCAGGCCACCGGCGTCCGCTTCAGCGGCCTGCTGGACGAGGTGAAGGTCTTCCCGGCCGCGCTCAGCGCGCTGCAGGTCGCGGGGCTGTACAGCTCGTGGAGTCCGGTGGCTGTGGCCTCTGCCGGGCCGGGCGTGCTGACTTCGACCTGGAGCACGCAGGCGCCGCTGGGGCTGGAGGGCAATTTCCAGATCGATCTGACCGGCAGCGATGTGCTGGCCAACCGCAACGGCGAGCGCATCACCTGGAACCAATGGCGCGGCGAGATCGACACCACCCCGCCGCGGCTGGCGTTGACGGTGCGCTATCTGGGCGCAGACAGCACCGCGCGCACCGAATACACCGGCTACGCCGAGGATCTCAACCTGAGCGAGGCCAATCTGCAGTTCCCCTGCGCCGATCCGACCATCACCCGCACCTACAACACGCTGACCCGGCCCGGCGAGCCGCAGCGCCTGAACCGGATCGATCTGACGTGCAGCAACGCCGGCATCGATCTGGCGCCCCCCTTCATGCGGGTCTGCGACCTCCACGACAACTGCGCGGCTCGCCGCGCGCCCACCACCCGGCTCTACGCGGCCACCGACAGCGGCATCATTCGCGCCAACGCCAGCGACGGCTCTGGCATCGAGGTGCTGGTTCCGCCCGCGGCCAGCAGCCCCAGCGGCGGCCTGGCGCTGGATCAAGCGCGCGACCGCATGTACTGGGTGTCGGGCAACACCATCAAGCGAGCCCGCCTGGACGGCTCCGGCGTCGCGACCGTGCTCAGTGGCCTGAACGCGCCGCGCAGCCTGGCGCTGAACCCCGACGCGGGCAAGCTCTATTGGCAGGAGCCGGACAAGATCAAGCGCGCCAATCTGGATGGGTCGGGCGTGGAGACGGTGGTCACCCCCGGTCCCTCCCGCCCGCTGACCAGCATGGCCCTGGATCCGGCGCGCGGCAAGCTGTATTATGCCACGGCCAGCGGGCCGCCCAGCTACTATGAGACCATTTGGTGGCGCGCGGACCTGGACGGCCAGAACGCGGGCGCGCTGGTTTTCTGGAACGCGGGCGTGCAGGGCGGCGTCAACTGGCAGTGCAGTCTGACGGCCATTCGCGATCTGTTCGTGGACCCGGCCAGCGGCAAGGTGTACTGGGTGGTCTGGAACCCCTCCTGCTGGCAGGGCTATGTCACCTATCTGCACATCTTCGCGTGGGATCCGGCCAATGGCGCCAGCCAGTGGGTCTATCGCGAGCAGCTCAGCTCGTACAACCCCACGCCTGCCATCCTGGGGTTGGCGGTGGACCAACGCGGCTCGGCTTACATCAACTCGGACAGTTGGGCGCTCCACTCGGTGCGAACGCCCGGCCTGCAGCGGGTTGGGGGCGCCCATCTCCTGGGCGGGACGGTCTACGGCGCGGCCTTTACGCTGGTCAGCAGCCCGTCCATCGACACCCCCGACCTGGCGGTGAGCAAGACGGCTGAGGGGCCGATCTCGCTGCCTGAGGCCTCCATTGCCTATACGCTGTCGGTGGGGAACACCGGCGCAGGGCTGGCCAGCGGCGTGCTGGTGACCGACACGCTGCCCAGCGGCGTGACCCTCTCGTCGGTGGCCACCAATCGCGGCGATCCATGCAGCGTGCAGCCGGGCAATCGCATCGACTGCGAGCTGGACGAGGTGGCGGTGGGCGAGACGGTGGTGGTGCAGATGGCTGTGCAGGCCGACCCTGGCGTGCTGGGCCTGCTCACGAACCGCGCCGGGGTGCAGGGGGCGCAGGAAGACCAAAACCCGCTGGACAACAACACCTTCAACCAGGTCAACGTGGTGACGGCGACGCCGACCCACCCCCCCACGCCCACGCCGACCGCCAC
>JAJTXO010000320.1 GCA_021463315.1 Caldilineales bacterium
GTCTCCTTTCCACTTCCCGGTGGTTGGAGGAAGATACCATGCCTTCCTGTTTCAGGCTACCTGAACAATCAGTTTTTCAACCTTGCGCTGTAATACTAAGGAGGCGCTTCAATGACCGAAGCATTGCGGCCGGCACGCCCTGTGCCGCCCGGTCGCATCCTGAAGCAAGAGCTTGAGGCACGCGGCTGGAGCCAGAAGGACCTGGCCGCCATTTTGGGCCGCCCAGAACAGATGGTCAGTGAGATCATCAACGGATCCAAGCAGATCACGCCGGATACCTCGTTGGAATTGGCCCAGGCGCTGGGCAGTTCGGCGGAGTTTTGGCTAAACCTCGAGAGCAACTACCGCTTGCAGATGGCGCAGCGCAAAGGGGTCGATGATGGTATCGCCAAACGCAGCCAACTCTATGCAGCCTTGCCGCTGCGCGCCATGGCCCGGCGCCGCTGGCTGGTCTTACGCGAATCGCCGGATGAGCTGGAACAGGAAGTGACCAGCCTGCTGGGCGTACCTGTGGGATCGAATGCCATGCTGCCGGCGCGTATGCGCTCCTCCACTGCGCGCGAGCCGCTGACCTATGCCCAGCTTGCCTGGCTGCGGCGCGCCGAGATGCTGGCGGCGGAACAGAAAACCGGTCCGTGGTCCCCAGAGCACCTGGAGTCGCTGGTCGCTCAGTTGCTGACGCTGGCCCAGCGCGCCGAAGATGTGGCGCAAGTGCAGGCCGTGCTGGCGCACTGGGGCGTACGCTGTGTGCTGTTGCGACCGCTGGAGAAAACATACCTGGATGGCGCTGCCTTCTGGCTGGATCAGAGGCCAGTGGTGGCATTGACGATGCGCTATGATCGTATCGATTCCTTCTGGTTCACCCTGCTGCACGAGGTAGCGCACCTTGCCGAAGGTGAGACTGTGGCTTTCGTGGACCAGTTGGAGAACAGCGAC
This sequence comes from Caldilineales bacterium, assembly GCA_021463315.1. Classification (GTDB taxonomy): domain Bacteria; phylum Chloroflexota; class Anaerolineae; order JAAEKA01; family JAAEKA01; genus JAAEKA01. The sequence goes on from JAJTXO010000320.1 coordinate 937, forward strand.
GGCAACGCCGGAGCAACCGAGCTGGATAACCACGAGATAACGGCTAATCGCCTGGCGGCAGATTGGCTTGTCCCACCGGCCGCGTTTCAGCAGTTCGTGACGGCAACCCAACCCTATTTCTCCAAGGCCGGCATCGAGGCCTTCGCCGCTGGGCAAGGACGGCATCCAGGCATCGTCCTGGGGCGATTACAGCGCGAAAGCCTCGTTCCATGGAAAAACCTCCGCTCATTGCTGGTGAAGGTGTCGCCCTATCTCAGAGACACGATCAGCGACTGACGCGACGTTGATCTACGCTGTCGAAGACGACGAACTCGTGGTGCTGGTGATCGAAATCGCACCACGGGGAGAAGCCTACCGCGATCTGTGACCTTCAAGACTCAGCTTCGGGAGTAAGTCCCCCGCGCCCCCATCACGACGATCCGTCTCTTTTGGGTCGAAACTTCCGAAGTCTGCGCAGGTTTGTTCAAAACGGGCTCACAGTCCATAAGACTTCGGAAGTCTTCCCCAATTGAGATGATAGTGTCATCTCAAAAAACCGCGGTCGAGACTTCCGAAGTCTGCGCAGGTTTGTTCAAAACGGGCTCACAGTCCATAAGACTTCGGAAGTCTTCCCCAATCTATTGAGATGATACCCGATCAGCGTTGCAAGACCATCACCGATGCCCTGGCTGCCGCGGAATGGGCATTGACGCAGTGGATCGAGGAAAATCTATGACCGAACGATGCTGAATGTGACTCCATGGGATTTGAGCAAGGCAGAGAAAAGCAAGTACAATGGAGTCAACCACTGGACGCTGACCAACTCTAATTTGTGCAGTCGCCGCCTCAGAGCCACGGAGAAAACGTCATGATCACCAGGCTTCACCTGCAAAACTTCAAGAACTTCCAGGATGCCACGCTGGACCTCGGCCCCCTGACCATCCTGATGGGAGCAAATGCTTCCGGCAAGAGCAACCTGCGCGATGCGTTACGCTTTTTGCATGGTGTTGCGCGCGGTTATACTCTGGCCGACACGATGGGCGGCAAATATGGAGCGGGCGGAGAACTGCAGTGGCGTGGTCTGCGCGGCGGTACCGCAGAAGCTGCTAAACACGGCGCATCAACCTTCACATTAGCAGTGGAGTTGGAGACGATAGGTGTGCGCCCGAGATCACAACCCAAAGCTTACACGTACACTATTGCGGTAGAGACCGGACGGAACGGCCGGCCTCGGCTGATTCGTGAAGCGCTCTACGTTGAAGGTCGCATGTTATACGACTCTCATCTCAAAGATAACCCCGCGCCGCAGACCGACCTCCAGCATTTGACAGTTCATATTCAGGCAGGCGGAGACTATCGCAGGGGACATGTGGAGCCCTTCATTGCTAATCAACCGGTGCTTACTCAGATTACGGAGCGAATTGCGAAGCGAAGCGACTCCACGGCAGATGAGGTACGCGCTGGGGCAAGAGACGTTTTAGCTTCGCTTGAGTCAATGCGTTTTCTTGACTTCAACCTTGACGCAATGCGACAGCCTTCGTTCCCAGGCCAGAACACATTAGGCGATCGTGGCGAAAACCTGTCATCCGTACTGCAGGCCATATATGAAGACGAAGCCAGCCGTGTGGCTCTGGTGGAATGGGTGCGCGAGTTGACGCCGATGGACGTGGCGGATTTCGCGTTTCCGGCCGACCAGATAGGCCGCGTATTGGTGACTTTGCGTGAGCAAGATAACAGCGAAGTCACAGCCTACAGCGCCTCGGACGGCACGCTGCGCTTTCTGGCGGTGCTGGCTGCTTTGTTAGGACCAGAGCCAGCGCAGCTCTATTTCTTCGAGGAGCTGGAGAACGGCCTGCACCCGGCGAGGCTTCACCTGCTTATCGACCTGATCGAGAAACGTGTGGCCCCAGATGACATGCAGGTCGTGGCCACAACCCACTCGCCCCAGCTTCTGAGGTTGCTAAACCCAACAAGTCGCGCCAACACATCGCTGATCTATCGGCTGGCCGACGAAACCGACGCCCACATCCAGCGCCTGGGTGCGCTGCCCAACGAAGCGCTGCAAGTCATCGAACAAAAGGATGTTGGCGGCCTGTTGACCTCGGGTTGGTTCGAGAACATCGCATCCTTCATGGCAAACGAGGAGGACTGAGATGAACGTGCTGGTGATTCCGGAGGATTTCCGCAAGGATCAGTATGTGCTCAAACCCATCGTCGCAGCCATGTTGGACTCGATTGGTGTGAAAGCACGAGTGGAGGTCTGTCAAGATCCACTGCTAGGTGGAGTGACAGAGGCGCTCAAATGGGAGCGGATCGAAGACATCATCGAGCAATACAGTTGGAAAGTTCAACTTTTCCTGCTTTGCGTTGACCGCGACAGTGACCCCCATCGACGGTCTGCGCTGGACAGCCTTGAACGAAAAGCCGCCCAGATTCTGCCGGTCAGCAAGCGACTGTTGGCAGAAAATGCCTGGCAGGAGATCGAAGTCTGGGTGCTGGCCGGCCATAATTTGCCGGCCGAGTGGACATGGGTGGCCATCCGCGCCGAACGAGATGCCAAGGAAATCTATTACCTGCCCTTCGCCAGATCGCGAGGCATGATGGATACGCCGGGAGAAGGTCGGCGTAAGCTGGCGGAAGAAGCTGCCCGGCGCTACAGCCGGGTACGGCAACTCTGTCCCGAAGATATTGGAGCACTGGAAGAGCGAATTCGTGCGCAGTTGACCTGAAAGCCCTCAACCTTCAAGATGCGGCAGATCCGGTGCCTTGCGGCACATAGCTGAGCTAGAACGCGGCCTGGAGACCGATGTCCAGCAGAAGCGCCAGGCGCACCTGCTGGACACCATCCGTCGTCGCCGCTTCACACCCACGCGGAAGCCCCTGACAGCGTTGATCTTCTGAGCGAGGACCGGCAGCGATGACTTCCGCGTGCCCGATCTGTTTTTCATCGAATGCACAGCGCGCTCATTCGATCAAGCCTCCACCCAAACACACTTCCCCTTGATAGATCACCGCCGCCTGTCCCCGCGTGATGTCGCGCAGCGGCTGCTCGAAACGCACGTCGACACGGCCATCGGGCAGGGGTGTCACTGTGGCCGGCGCGGGCCGGGCCTTGTAGCGGATCTTGACCTGGGCCTCCAACGGGCCAGCGGGCGGACTGCCGGCGATCCAGTTGACGCTGTGCGCGGTCAAATGATCGCGGCCCAGCTCGGCCGCGGGTCCGACCACCAACGCGTTGCTGGCCGGATCCAGACGCAACACGAAGAGCGGCTCGGCCGCGGCGATGCCCAGCCCCTTGCGCTGGCCCACGGTGTAGAAGGGCAGCCCGCTGTGCTGGCCTAGCACGCGCCCCGACGAGTCGACGATCTGCCCCGGCTCGATGGTGCCCGCCGGCGACCAGTCACGCAGAAAACGGCGGTAGTCGCCATCGGCCAAGAAGCAGAGGTCCTGGCTGTCCCGCCGGCTGGCCACCGGCAGGCCCCGCTCGGCCGCCATAGCCCGCACCTGGGCCTTGGTATATTCCCCCACCGGGAACAACACCCGCGCCAGCTTCTCCTGCGTCAACACGTGCAGCACGTAGCTCTGGTCCTTGTCCACATCCAGGCCGGTGAGGAGTTGGTTGGTAGATTGGTAGATTGGTAGATTGGTAGATTGGTACGCCGCTGCGGCGGGTAGATTGGTGGGCTGGTACGCCGCGGCGGCGGGTAGATTGGTACGCCGCGGCGGGCGGATCGGTGGGACGGATGACTGATCACCGATCACCGATGACTGATCACCCTCCGGCCGGCGCACGCGCGCGTAGTGGCCGGTGGCCAGGTAGTCGGCGCCCAGGCTCAGAGCGTAGTTGAGCAGATAGTCGAAGCGGATGTGGCGGTTGCACTGGATGCAGGGGTTGGGGGTCTCGCCGGCCAGATAGCCGGCCACGGTGAAGTCCACCACCCGCTGCTTGAAGGGCTGCTCCACGTTGATCAGATAGAAGGGGATGTTCAGCAGGTCAGCCACGCGGCGCGCGTCCTCCACGGCCTCCAGCGAGCAGCATTTGTTGCTGCTGGCCACGCCGGTTGCCACCTCTGACCACAGGCGCATCATCACGCCGGTCACGTCGTAGCCTTGCTCCACCAGCAACGCGGCCGCCAGCGAACTGTCCACGCCGCCGCTCATGGCCACGACGACTCGGGAATGGTTGACGGTAAACGGTGAACGGTTAATGGGTAATGGTCTCCGCAGGATGGGTAACGAGTAATGCGTAACTCGTAACCCGGAATGGAGTGCTGTGGGTGAGAGGATGGGAGGTTTTGTGGGAGACGTAACGAGTAACTCGTAATTCGTAACTCGTAACCCGGAATGGAGTGCTGTGGGTGAGAGGATGGGAGGTTTTGTGGGAGGCGTAACGAGTAACTCGTAACTCGCAACTCGTAACCCGGAATGGAGTGCTGTAGGTGTTGGTATGAAATACTCGTCACGCCGACGTTGCAACCTGGAAACCCATCCCGCGATTCCGGGTTACGAGTTACTCGTTACTCGTTACG
>JAJTXO010000321.1 GCA_021463315.1 Caldilineales bacterium
CGGTTGTTAATCGAGCGCATCGTCGTGACCGACGAGGTTCTCACAGTTGAGTATATCATACCGACTGTGAAGCATAGTCGGTTGAATCCCGTATGGTGTGATGCGTAATGCGTAATGCGTGATTCGTAATTCATAACTCGTAACACGTAACCCATAACCAGAGAAACATCCCGCGCTTCCGGGTTACGTGTTACGCATTACTCGTTACATCTCACACCAACGCCACCACCACCGCGGTGATGGCCAGGTAGAGCAGCGAGACGGGCAGAAGGAACTTCCAGTTGAAGGCCATCAATTGATCGTAGCGCACCCGGGGCACGCTGGCGCGCACCCAGAGGAAGAGAAACAGCACCAGGATCACCTTGATCACAAAGTAGAGCACGCCCAAGATCGGCGCTTGATCGACGAAGGGGCCGCGGTAGCCGCCGAAGAAGACGGTGGCCATGATGCCGCTGGCCACGATCATGTTGATGTACTCGGCCATGAAGAAGAGCGCGAACTTGATGCCGCCATACTCGGTCTGAAAGCCGGCCACCAGCTCGTTCTCGGTCTCTGGCAGGTCGAAGGGGCTGCGGTTGGTCTCGGCCAGCATACAGATGAAGAAGATCGGGAAGCCGATCCACAGCCAGAGCCACACCCACCAGGGCCGCGGCGTCTGCACCAGCTCCACCAGGCTGAGCGAGCCGGTGCCCGTGGCCAGGGTGGTGGTCAACACGATGCTGACCAGCATGATGCCCATGGGCAGCTCGTAGCTGACCATCTGCGCGGAGGCGCGCAGCGCACCCATCGTCGAGTAGTTGTTGTTGCTGCTCCAGCCGGCCAGAATCACGCCATACGCGCCCAGACCTGCCACGGCCAAGATGTACAAAAAGCCGATATTGACGTCGGCGATGTACAGGTTCACCGGATGGCCGAATAGGCTGATCGTCGGGCCAATGGGGATCACCGCGTAGGCAATCAGCGCGGGGATCAACGCCAACACCGGCGCGGCCAGGTAGATCAGCTTGTCGGCGCGGATGGGGATGATCTCTTCCTTGAAGATCGCCTTGAGCGCGTCGGCAATCGGCTGCAGCAGCCCCAGCGGGCCGGCCCGGTTGGGGCCATAGCGGGCATGGAAGCGCGCCAGCATCTTGCGCTCGTAGTAGGTCAGATAGGCGAATCCGGTGAGCAAGACCAGGATGAGCACCAGGCTCTTGACTGCCGGAACAACGATGAGCGAGATCCAGTCCATTTCAGCCAGCCTTCTCCGCTGCGATGCGAACGCGCACGCCGACGCCGCTGCTGCCCTCGGCGCTGGAGAGCGTCTCGGCCGGCGCACCCGGCAACGACAGAGGGATCCACAGCACGCCGCGCTGCACGGTGGCGTCCAGCCGCACCGGCAAGGTCGCCTGGCCAGCCAGCGAGCTGACCGTGGCCATCTGCCCATCGGCCAGCTTCTCGGCCTCGGCGTCGGCCGGGTTCATGCCCACGGCCGCGGGCGCGGCCACCTTGGCGGCCGCCTCGGTGGGGCGCAGCAGTCCACCGTCGTCGAACAGCACCTGGCCAGTGAGCAGCGCATAGGGATAGCCGCTGACATCCTGCGCCGCGCGGCGCGGTTCAGGGATGACCAAGCGGCGCGGCCCGCCGGGCAGGCTGGCGGCCGGCCACTGCTGGCCCTCGTCGCCCAGCGCGTCCCAGCCCAGCTTGTCATACATCGGCGCCGCGCGCGTGATCTCGTCCAGCACCGCGCGCGCGTCGGCGTAGCTCCACGTCCTGGTCGCGTCGCCGCCCTTGCGTTTGCTCTTCTTGCCGTCAGACCGGGCCTCGCCCGTCACAGCCGGCCACAGCTTGGCCAGCTCAGTGAAAATCAGCCAGTCGGGCGCGGCCTGGCTGTGCGGATTGGCCAGCGCCTGAGGCGCGCGCTGCACCCTTCGTTCCAGGTTGGTGAAGGTGCCATCGCTCTCGGCCCAGCTCACGGCTGGCAGCACCACATCAGCCAGCTTGGCCGACTCGGTCAGGAACAGATCCTGCACCACCAGGAAATCGACCTTCTGCAAGGCAGCCAGGCCGGCCGGGCCCTGCGAGGCCGGGTCGCTGCCCACCAGGTAGAGCGCGCGCAGCCGGCCCGCGGCCGCGGCCTCCAGCATCTCGTCGTAGCCCAAGCCCGGTTCGGCCGGCAGCTTCACGCCCCATTGCCGCTCCAGCCGCTCGCGGCCCGCCGGCTCGGCCAGCGCGGCATGGCCCGGCAGGCTGGCCGGCAGCAGGCCCATATCGCGCGCGCCGACGCTGTTGGCCTCCGGGGCCAGGTAGTTGACCCGCTCGGCGCAGCCGGCCAGCAGGGCGAAGTTCAGCAGGCTGGCCCGGTTGGCGGCCGCGTGGCGACCGCTGACCAGCGCGGGGCCGTAGAGCAGCAAGGGGCGCTGGGCGTTCACAATCAACCGCGCGGCCTCGCTGGCCGCGGCATCGACCGCCGCGCCGCCGCCCAGGCTATCGCTCAGATCGGCGAAGCCTGGCAGCCGAGCCGCGCGCGCCTGGACCTTCGGCTCCTGCAGCAGGGCCCGGCTGAGGCGATCCCACAGCGCGCCCTCCTCGCCCGGCTTGTAGGGCAGGTAGAGGCCGGGATAGCGGGTGTCCTCGATCTGGCGCGGGTGCAAAATCACCAGCTTGGCGCCGCGGCGGCGCACCGCGCGGCGGATGAAGGTGGCCAGCACCGGCTGCTCTTCGGCCGGGTCGACGCCCGCCAACACGATCACGTCGGCTTGGTCGAGGTCGCGAATGGCGCTCAGGCCACGCGGGTCGGCCAGCACGGCCGCGCCGCCGCGGTGATCGATGTTGTTGCTGCCCACCAAGCTGCGCATCAGCTTCTGCAACAGATAGGCGGCCTCGTTGCTCAGCTTGGCCGAGCCGATCGCGCCCACCGCGGCCGGCCCCTGCACGTCAGCCGTGAAGGCCAGGCGCTGCGCGGTCAGGGCCAGCGCCTCCTCCCAGCCGGCCGGCCGCAGCTCGCCCCCCTTGTGGTCGCGGATCAGCGGGGTGAGCAGGCGCTCCGGCGCGTCGGCAAAGGCATAGATGAAGCGGCCCTTGTCGCAGATCCACTCGTTGTTGACGGCCATGTTCTCGCGCCCCACGATGCGGCGCAGTTGGTGGATGCGGCCATCCAGGCGCACGTTGCAGCCCTGCGAGCAGTGGGTGCAGATCGACTTGGTGCGTTTCATCTCCCAGGGGCGATAGCGGAAACGGCTGACGCGGTTGGTCAGCGCGCCCACCGGGCAGAGATCGATGATATTGCCGCTGGTCTTGGCGTCCACCGGCTGCTCAGGGAAGAAATCGACCACTGTCGTGTTGCCGCGGTGGAACAGGCTCAACTGCGGCTTGTCTTCCCACTCCTCCAGATAGCGGATGCAGCGCCAGCAGAGGATGCAGCGCTCCTGGTCCAGCATGATCAGGTCGCTGATGGGATAGCGCTTCGCCTTGTGGACTTTGTCCTCCTGGAAATGGGAGATGCCGGGGCCGTGCTGGAGGGTGTGATCCTGCAACGGGCACTCGCCGCCCTTGTCGCAGATGGGGCAGTCCAGCGGGTGGTTGATCAGCAGGAACTCCAGGGTGTCCTCGCGGGCCTGCACCGCGGCCGGGCTGGCATAGCGGAACTTCAGGCCCTCGGCCATGCGGATGGTGCAGGCTGTGACGATCATCCAACGGCCGCGCACGTCCTGCTCCACCAGACACATGCGACATGCGCCCAGCGGGTCCAGCTTGGGATGCGAGCAAAAGACGGGGATGTCGATACCGATCAGCTTGGCCGCATCGGTCAGCAGCATCCCGTTGGGGACTTTGTATTCGACGTCGTCGATGGTGATGGTTACGAGATCAGGCATGATAGTGATAATCGAACTCTACAAGCTATCGTAGTCGATCTGCTCCTTCAGACGCACTCGCAAGACAAGCACCAACAATAGCTCATCCTGAATGGTGTAGACAATGCGCCACTTTCTCAGAAGCCAGATCCGGTAGATGCCAGGCTTGCCGCGTAACTCCGTGGACCGCATCGGCCGAGGATCGGCTTTTAGATCACGAAGGATCGCCAACGCCGCCGAGCGTACATAGCCCGATTGGGCCTTCAGATCTTTCTGTGCTTCTGGTGAAAGCTCGACCGAGTATGTCACAGATCATTCCTTGGTCAACTCGGCCTCGAAATCGTCCAAGGAAATCCAAGCTGACTTGTCGCTCTGGTAAACTTGCAACATCTCCAGAGCCTCGGTCACAAGCTCTTCATCGCCGATCTCGTCTTCCGGCCCCTCATGCAACCAATACTCCAAGACGATAGGGCTCGGCGTGTGCAACAGCCGAGCAAACTCGGCTTGAACTTCCTGGCGCACCGCTGTGCGAATAATCTGTTCCAGATCACCCAGTTGTACGTTGCTGAGGGTGCCTTTGGGATGCGCATTCATGACAACTCACCGGTCCTTCATCAATCAAGTTTGTCATTCAGTCCATAGCATCAAGGCGCCTTTGACAGCCTGGCGGCCTCCTGCTTGGCGCCCGCAAATGCCGCTTCCTCGATGTCAACGCGCTCCTGGATGATGCGCATCAACCACTGATCGACGCTTCTGGTTCGATGGACGCGGGCAAAAAAGGCAGCGCGTGACGCTAACTCCGCAGGAATGGAAAAGGATGCCTGGTCACTACGCTCTACGAAGATCGGATCTTCCCACGCAGTCTCGTCGTCTGCCTGCGCGATAACAATCCGGTCGATTTCTTTCTCGGCAAGTCGTGCTGTCTTGCTCATGGTCAGATTTGCCATCCAGTAATGATACGCACCACGTCGTTACGCTTAAGTTGGAAGATGATCTTGAGACGCCGGCCACCAATAGTTCGTCCGATCAATTGGTAGCGATCTCGATAAGACTTGTTGCGAATTACTTGGAAGCTCGAAAAGAAACACTCCACAGCTTCTTCATAGGTGATGCCATGGTCAGCAAGTTCATCAGTCTCGAAGTCGTACTCGAAATCCAGCGGGATGAACCTGCGCCAGTTCACCATATCAAGCCATCCGTTTCTTACACTCGCACCTTCGGCGCCACTTCACCCGTATCCGGCCGGTAGATCGGCCGCACGGGCAGCTCCGGCGCTGTGCCGTCGGGGTTGGTCTGCTGGATGTAGGCCTCGAAGTCGTCGGGGAAGAGCTTCAGCAGGCTGCGCACGCCCCAGACCGAAGCCGGGCCAAAGGGGCAGAAGCTCTGCCGCTCGATGGGCCAGGTCAGCCGCTCGATGGTGGCCAGGTCGCTGAGCTGGCCTTCGCCGCGCTCGATGCGCGCCAGGATCTTCTCGATCCACGCGCCGCCCTCGCGGCAGGGGGTGCATTTGCCGCAGCTCTCCTCGCGATAGAAGCTCATGGTGCGGCGGGCCAGCTCGACCATGTTGACCCCTTCGCAGACCACCAT
>JAJTXO010000322.1 GCA_021463315.1 Caldilineales bacterium
GGGCGCGTTGATGCTGCTCTCCGAGCCGGTGCCGATGGCGATGGGCGCCAGCAGCGCGGCCGGGATCAGCAGGATCACGCCGGCGGCCGGCCAGCGCAACAGCACCGCGGCCAGCGCCAGCCCCAGCAAACCAACCAACAGCATGACGGCCAGCCGCGACGGCGCGACAAAGGCTATGGCGACGATGGCCAGCGGCAGGGCCAGAAGCAGCCCCCACCGCAGCAGGTGCTGCTGGCGAAGGCCGAAGGGGCGAGGGACGGGAGGGGAGGAGTGGGAAGGTGTGTTCATCGCGGTTCAATCGGGGATTCTGCCAGGCGCTGCACCAATTGCAGGAAGCGCGGCATGACCAGCGGCCAACTGTAATGCTGCTCGACCAATCGCCGCGCCTGCTCTGCCAGGCGCTGGCGCAACGACGCATCGGCCAGCAACCGGACCACCGCGCCGGCGAAGGCTGCCGGCTCGTCAGCGATCAGCAGATGGACGTCGGGCTGCGCGTCCAGCCCCTCGGCCCCTTTGGAGGTGGTCACCACCGGCGTGCCCAGGGCCATGGCCTCCAGGATCTTCAGGCGCGTGCCGCCGCCCTGCCAGATGGGCACGACGCAGACGGCCGCGCCGGCAATCAAGGGCCGCACGTCGTCCACGAAGCCGGTCCGGGTGACGCCCGCAACCTGGGGAAAGGGCCGATCGGCATGGTTGCCGGTGATGGTCAAGCGCACGTCGCTGACCTGAGCCTGCACCAACGGCAAGACCTGCTCCACAAACCACAGCGCGCCCTGGTAGTTGACGTGATAGGTGAAGGCGCCGGTGAAGATGAGATTGGTAGCTTGGGGAAGGGTAGATTGGTAGATTGGGGAAGGAGGGTGGAGTGGTGCATTGTTGCGGGGGCTGGGTGGGTAGTCGGGCAGGTGCAGACAGTTGGGGATGATCTCGGCTGGGGGGAAGCCGGGCGCAGCCGCGGCCAGCAGGCGCTGTTCGCGCTGGGAGACCACCGTGCAGGCCGAGAAGCGGCCCAGCAGACTGGCCAGGTACCGGCGATATTTGGCCCAGGTCAGGCTGTGGCGCAGCCGCTGGCCCAGCGTGGCCGCGGCCGCGGTTTGTTCCACCATCAACCCCAGCTCGACCTCCTCGAACAGCGCGGGCACGCCGCTGTTGGCCGGCACGTAGGCGGCCGTGTCGATCTGCGAGGCGATGATCAGGTCGGGCCGGTGCGCGGCCAGCTCCTGCCCGATCCTCTGTGCCATCCCGGCTGACCAGGTGTCGCGCACCGAGCGCGGGGTGGCGCTGAAGAAGCCCAGCCGGGCGCGGCGGCTGTCTGGCGCGAACTGACGCCAGGGGGTGGCCCACACCGACTGACAATAGGGGCGCAGGCCAGCCAACACAGCCTCGGATCGCCAGAGCTCCTCGCCGGGTTGAGCGGAAAGATCGCTCGCCTGGTAATCCGGCTCCACAAAGCTCAGCAGGCGCACGCTGTGCCCAGCCTCGCCCAGCCCGCGCAGCAGGTTGAAGATGCGCAGCTTGGAGCCGTTGCTGGGCGGATAGGGAAACCAACGCGACAGAAACAGTATCTGGCTCATGTCGGTCTCATCCCATGGCGCCGGCGCAGAAAGTCGGCCGCGCCCTGGGCCATGGCGTCGCGGTGGGGCCGCATGGCGCGCCAGCGCGGCTTGACCGTCCAACTGGTCAAAGTGCGCGCCACCTCGGCCCAGGCCACCAGCCAGACGGCCAGCGGCGCGCGATGTTTGGCCAGCAGCATGAACTGGTTGCGGGTGTTGTAGTAGGTCACCGAGGGGTTGGGCTGGTAGGCGCGCTGCACCCCTTTGTGCCACAGCCGCGCGGCCGGCTCGAACCACACCTGCCAGCCGTGGCGCCGGGCGCGCAGGCACCACTCGGTCTCCTCCCAGTAGTAGAAGAAGCGCTCGTCCAACGCGCCGATCTGCTCTATCACCTCGCTCCGCACCAGGATCGCACAGCCTGAGATGAAATCCACCGGCCGCGGCGCAGCCACCAGCGGATGATCCTGGGCCGGTTCGTTGTGGCCGGTGTGGAGCGATTTCCAGTAGCGCCCCAGCCGGCCGCCGGCCGATTGGATCACCGCTGGTTCGTCGAAGTGATAGACCAACGGGCCGACGATGCCGATCTGGGGATCGCGCTCGCCCAGCGTCACCAGCCGGGAGAGGCAATCGGGCGCCTGGACCGTGTCCTCGTTCAGGACGAACACCCAATCCGCTCCTTGAGCCAGGGCCGCGCTGATGCCCACATTGTTGTTGCCCGCATAGCCCAGATTCTGGGTCAAAGGCAGCACTTGCACCGACGGAAAAGCCGCGGCAATGGCCTCGGCAGAACCATCGGTAGACGCGTTGTCCAGCACCAGCGCGGAGAGCTGGGTGTAGTCGCTCTCGGCCAGCGAGGCCAGGCAGGCCAGCGTGTCCGCGCGGCGGTTGGTGTTCAGGATCACGGCGATGACGTGAGGTCGGGTCATAGGTGAGCGTCTCAACCAAACAGAATCTTGTAGAACTTCCGGGCCGGCGAGCGGTCCACCAGCGCCATCAGCAGCAACGGCACGCCCAGGCCCACGGCGATGATCAGCGGCTGGAACAGGAGCTGTTGGGCCAGTATCCAGGGGGCCAGGTGATAGAGGCCGCGAGCGGTGAACTCCATCACCGGCGAATGCACCAGATAGATGCCAAAGGACTTGGCGCCCAGCTCCTCCAACGGGCGGGCCAGCGGCAGCCGCGCTTTGTCGAAGGCCAGGAAGGATGCCAGCACCGCCAGCGAGTAAATCGTGTCTAGCAGCGTCTCGCGATGGGCCAGCAGCGGCTGGTTGGAGAGCCGCAGGATGGTCTCCCATTCGACCATGCCCAGCGGGATCAAGGCGACGGCTGCGGCCAGCGCCAGCCATTTGATGCGGGCCAGCAGCGCCTTGAGCTCGACCAGGTGGAATCCGGCCACCATGCCCAGGCTGAACCAGAAGATGCGCACTGGGAACAGCCACTTGGGCAACGCATCCACGAAAGGCTCCAGCGCGGCCGGCGCGGCCACGTTGTAGAGCGTCGGGAAGTACAACACCTGGACGGCCAGTTGGATCAGAGCGGTGGCCAGCAGCAGCAGGCGCCAGCGGCGGCGGGCCAGCGGAACCAGCAGCGGGGCCAGCAGGTAGAACTGGATCAGCAGCGGCACGTAGTAGTAGGCCGGGTTGGCCTGGCCGGTCAGCAGCCCGATCAGATACTGCGCGGGGGTGAACACCTGGCCTTGCAGCGCGGCCAGGGTGAACAACGCCACCGACCAGATCAGATAGGGGATTGCCAGCCCCTTGATGCGAGCGCCGATGACGTTCCAGCCCACGGTGCGCTGGTCTCGGCGAGTGGCAAAGGCCACGAAATAGCCCGACACGAAGAGAAAGGCGGGGATGGCAAAGACCGCCAACTGCTCCATCAGCCGCAGGGCGAAATAGGCCATGCTGCCGGTGGGGTCGAAGCCGGGCGCCACGCTGGCCGCGTAGCGTGCCTGCCACGCGTACAGCGCCACGAAGCCCCAGCCCGCGGCGTGGAACAGGATCACGCCCAGGATGGAGATACCGTTCAGTTGCAGTAGTCGTCGAATCATGGTTACCACTCGGGCCGGTGCGACCGAAAGACTTCGGAAGTCGTCGCATCAGGGTTGAGCCTGGCCTGCCACCCGAACCTGCGTCCTTATTGCGTGCTGCGGCGACTTCCGAAGTCTTGGGCTAAGACGTCGTTGCAGGCGCAGATTCAAGCGCCCGGCACATGGCCGCTCAGCCGAAGATGATCTTGTAGTAGCGGCGCGCTGGCGAGCGGTTGACCAGGGCCATCAGCGCCAGCGGCGCTGCCAGCCCCAGTGTGATCAGAATCACCACAAAGAGCAGCGTCTGATCCAGCAGTCCCGGCGCCAGCCGGTAGATGGCCTTGGCCGCCAGCATCAGCACCAGCGCGTTGCTCAGGTAGATGCCGTAGGATTTGGTCCCCAGGTCGCCCATCGGCTTGGTCAGCGGCAGCGTGATCTTCTCGAAGGCCAGCAGGGCCAGCACGAAGGCCAACGAATAGAGATCGTCCACCACAGTCAGCGCCGGCGCCAGCCAGTCCTGGCCCGACTGGCGCAGCAGCAGCTCCCATTCGACCATGCCCAGAACCAGCAAGGTGGGTGTGGCGATCAGCAGGGCCCATTTGGCGCGGTCCAGCAGTTGCTTGGCCGCCGGCAGATGCAGGCCGATCACCAGACCCATGCTGAAGTAGAGCAGATGGCCAGGGAAGAAGCGGCTGGTGGCGAGGCCCAGCATCCTCTCGATCTCCAGCCAGTCTGGCCCCAGGTATTGGAGGTAGCGCAGCAGATGCAGGCCCAGTTGCACGACTGCGGCAACAGCCAGCAGCGCTTTCCAATGACGCCGGGCGATGGGCACCAGCAACGGCGACAGCAGGTAGAACTGCACCAGCAGCGGCACGTAGTAGAAGGACTCGGTGGCCTGGCCCAGCAGCAGCCGGCGCAGATAGACCGCCAGGCTGTAGGTGTCGCCCAACAGGCCGTCCACGGCAAAGAAGGCCAACGACCAGAGCGCGTAGGGGATCAGCAGGTTTTTGATGCGGCTGCCGATCACATTCCAGCCGATGGTGCGCTGGCTGCGACCGGTGGCGAAGGCCACGAAGAAGCCCGACACCAACAGGAAGGCAGGCACCGCCGCGGTCGCCAACTGCTCGATGAAGCGCAGCAGGAAATACTCGGCGCTGCCCGCCTGATCGAAGTTCGGCGCGCTGACCGCCTGGTAGCGATCGGTCCACCAGAACAGCGCCACGAAGCCCCAGCCCGAAGCGTGATAGAGCAACACACCCAGGATGGCCAGCCCGTTGAGATAGAGAAGGCGTTTGATCATGCGCGTCCTTGTCGCTCCTGCACGTCGTGATGGCTTTCGTCGTGTCTAATGTATCATCTCAATAGATTGGGGAAGACTTCCGAAGTCTTATGGACTGAGAGCTCGTTTTGAACAAACCTGCGCAGACTTCGGAAGTCTCGACCCCGGTTTTTTGAGATGACACTGTCTAATCAATCGGGATCGATGAAAGCTGCTGGCGGAAGATGTGGTTCGGATTCGCCTCTACGGCCTGGATGTAGCGCCGCATGGAGTCCAGCACGGGAACCTCGGTGCGGTCGAACACCACGCCTTGCAGCAAACGGGTGATCTCGAAGCGGTGTTCCTTGGACTGGACGAAGTGGGTAAACAGCGGCAGCAGCTTGTAGTAGAGCCGGATGAACTCGTACCAGATGGCCACGCCGCCGCGCAGCTTGTCCTCGTAGGGCTTGAAGACGGCCTCGCTGAAGTCGTCGATCAGGAACGCGTGTTGGATGCGCTCGGCTGCGAACTTGGCGCTGTTCATGGCCACGCTGACCCCCGAGGAGAAG
>JAJTXO010000323.1 GCA_021463315.1 Caldilineales bacterium
GCGTCGAGCGCCTCGAAGGAGAGCGCCACATCGTCGTCGGCCGGCACCCAGGCCATGGTTTCAGCAGCCGCAGAGGCCGCCACGTCCACGCGGCCAGCGCCCTGGCGGCTGATGGGATTGAGCATGCCGCCCGGCACATCCTGCCAGGTCTCGGTGACTGCGTTGTTCATCAACAGCGCCTTGACCATGGCCGGCGCGAGCGAGCCGCTGCCGCCGGCGTTGTCCAACAGCAAAGCGGCCGAGCCGGCCACCATGGGCGACGCGCCCGAGGTGCCGCCGAAGACGCTGTAGCTCTGGTTGCCGGAGCTGGCCGACACCGAGGCGCCCGGAGCGCCGATGTTAGGCTTGAGATAGCTGACGTCGAAGGCCGGGCCGCGCGAGCTGGTGCCTTCCATCACGTCCAACAAGGGGGTGGTGAGCGCCGGATCGCTGGGATCCATGGTGACGCTGGCGCCGGCTTCCTTCAGCAGCACGCCGCTGGCCTGGGTGACCACGAAGCCGGGAACCGACGGATCGCCGCCGCCGTAGGAGAAGTTCAGCGGCGGTCCGGGAGCGATCAGGGCCATGATGACCATTTCTGCGCCCGCAGCCGCGGCGTTGGAGAACTTGATGCTCACCGAGCAAGAGCCGCGGTCGATCAGCGACACCTTGCCGGTCAGGTCAGCCGTGAAGGCATCGCAGCCGAGCAGGTTGGTGCCGTCGCCATTGCCGTAGACGATAGCGCCCGAGATGGCGCCCGTGGGAGCGGCCGACCAGGACTGGTAGTTGGCGTCCATCACCACGGGAGTCGGGGTGTCGCGGCGGATGCGGTAGAGCACGGCCGAGGGCACGGTGGTCTGCGCCACGCTGATGGCCGCGCGCGCGCTGGAGGGGGCGCCGGTGATGTAGGGCATATTGCCGCTGTTGCCGGCCGAGGCGGACACGGACGAGCCCAGGCTCACCAACATCCCCATCGCGTCGGAGTCGGCGCTACTGGGCTGGCCGTAGACCGAACCCAGGGAGAGGTTGACCACATCGGCGCGATCGTCGAAGTTCAGGTCGCCGTTGGGATCGGCCGCCCACTCGTAGGACTGCATCAGGGCCAGGCCGCTGCACGAGGTGGCTACGCTGGAGCAGACCTTCAGCGCGTAGAACTCAACACCTGGGGCCACGCCAGGACCCATGTTGTCCGCAGGCACGGCCACGCCGCCGATGATGCTGGCCACGTGGGTGCCGTGGCCATCGGTGCCGCCGTCCTCGTCGTCCATGGGGTTGGGATCGGGGATCTCAGCGGTGTTGGGCCAACTGCTGCCCACGAAGTCGTAGCCGCCGATCACCTTGGCGCTGGGATAGAGGCGGGGATCGGCCGGCTGCGAGGCCTCGGCCAAGGCCTGATCGGTGTCAGCCTGCAGGCCAGAGCCGCCCAGATGCGCATGGGTGTAGTCGATGCCCGAATCGATCACCGCCACGGTGATACCCGTGCCATCGACGCCCAGGTTCTGCACCGCGGTCGCGCCGATCCACGGCACGGTCTCGTTCAGGTCCAGCGCGTAGTCGGGCAAGGTATCGACGCTGACCACGCCGGGGATGGCGTACAGCGCACGCACCTGAGACCCGCTGATCTCCACGGCCACGCCGTTGATCAGCTTGGTGAAGTTGGCCAGCGCCGCGCCGCCGAGAGCGGTGACGGCATCGGCGACCTGCGCCTGCTTGGCCAGCAGCATGTCGACATGCGCCTGAGCCGCGGCCGCGTCCAGTGCGGCGCCGCGCTGCTGCGCACTGAGCCACAGATCAGCCAACGGCGCGTCGGCCAGGCGAACGACGTAGCGGGCCGTAGCCGTCATCCGCTGCTTGCTGGGCACATAGGTGCTGCCGGCAAAGGGCCCGTCCAGATCTGCGGCGGTGACCGGCTGCAGATTGGCCGGCGCCTGCCGCCCTGGCGTAGCCTGGGCCACGCGGGTGTCGGCGCTGGCGGGAAGGGCGATCATCGAAGCGATGACCAGGACGGCAAGAATCACACTGAGTCTACGTTTCATTGTCTTCCTCTCCATGGATGATGTTGTGAGAAATGGTTGAGAGATCGATAGGACGCCAAGGGGAATGGACGGCCTGAAACAGCTTGTGGGGTCAGCGCAGACAACCTCCTTTCTGCGGACACGTGTATCATCTCAACAGATTGGGGAAGACTTCCGAGGTCTTATGGACGGAAGTCTCGACCCCGGCTTTTTGAGATGATGCAACACGTTGATCGAAAACGCCACCATTGAGGGCAAGGTGCAAACTGATGTTGCATCGACAGCTTCTGATGGCTCGAACAAACGGGCCGGCGCTGAACGGCCGTGAGGGGAAAAACTGGATGGCCTGGGGCAGGTGACTGGCCGCAGGCAGCTCCGCTGGCGGCCAGACTGGCTGAGCAGGCGCTTCAACGGTGGCAATAAAAGGCAGAAGAGATTATAGCCCAGCGCTAGGGCTTTGTCAAACAAGAGCGCCAGTTACCCGGCCAACAACAGCCGGCCGCAGCCCGGACAGAAGACGCGTTGGCTGCCGTTGCGCACCGCTTGGGCGGCCCCGGTGGAGAGCATCAGGCCACAGGCCTGGCAGGCGCCGCGTTGCTCGCGCGCCAGCGCTCGTCCCCCTTTGCGGCTGCGCAGGTTCTTGTACAGATCACGGTCCGGCGGCGAAATGGCCTCCCACTGCTGGTTGAAGCGAGGGGTCAACGCCTTGAGCTGGGCCAGGTGTTGGCCAGCCTCGCGTTTGATAGCCTCCTGGCGCGCGGCATGGGCCGCGACCGCGTCGGCTTGCTGGCTCTCCCTGGCCGCGACCTCAGCCTCCCAGCTCTCGATCTCCAGCATCAGCGCCAGAGCTTCAGCCTCCAGCCCCTCGCGCCGGCGGTGCAAAGCGGCCACATTGGCTTCCATGCCCTCCAGCTCACGCGGGTTGCGCACGCGGCCGCTCAATAGATCGCGCTCCGCGGCGCGCACTTGCGCCGTCATGCTCCTGACCTGCTGGTCCACCTGCTGCTGCGCGGCGCGACGCTGCGCCAACTCAGCCTGAGCCTCGCTGGTTGCCGCGCGGGCGGCCTGCAGCTCGGCGCTTTCGCCCAACTGTTTTTCCAGCTCAGTCAGCCTTTGCCGCGCCGCCTCGACGGCCAAATCGGTGGTCTGCAACGCCCACAGTTCTGCGACTGTGCTCATCTAACGCCTCCTGGCTGTCGATTACAGCGCTCCGAACTTGGTACACAATCGAGGCTTTGGCGGGATCTGGCGAACCTGTCACGGATGTGCGCAACCGTCTCAAGGCTCGCCTCCGAAGCGCCCGACTCCACATAGCTCGACTCCGAAATGGTGAGTATAGCCAAGTGGCTGGTCGATTATACCCATTTGCTCGGAAATCCGCAACAGTCCAAGACTTCGGAAGTCGCCGCAGCACTCACAAGGACGCCGTCTCGGGTGCAAGGCCACGTTCTGCCCTGCCGCGGCGACTTCCGAAGTCTCTCGGTCGCACTCAGCCCAAGACTTCGGAAGTCGCCGCAGCACTCACAAGGACGCCGTCTCGGGTGCAAGGCCAGGTTCTGCCCTGCTGCGGCGACTTCCGAAGTCTCCCGGTCGCATTGAACAGCCGCTTAGCTGGCCGCGCGGTGATTTGTGATCCATCTGCGATGTGATTACAATGCAAGCACGCCGCACGGCGCACGACGATGAGCCGACATGCGCCACCACCTGCCCCGCCGACCCTGCCATGCCAGTCCAGCCGATCCGGATTCTGATCGCCGAAGACCATCCCCTGTTTGGCCAGGGGTTGCGGCGCGTGCTGATGCTGGAGCCTGATCTGGAAGTTGTCGCCGAGGTGCAGGATGGCGAGGCGGCCATCGCCAGCGTCAAGGCGTTGCGGCCCGACGTGGTGCTGATGGACATCAACATGCCGAAGACCAACGGCCTGCAGGCCACGCAGGAGATCAAGGCCGCCAACGAAGCAACCGCGGTGATCATCCTGACAGCCTACGACGACGAGGAGCAGATGGTCTTTGCGCTGCGCACCGGCGCCTCGGCCTATTTCGTCAAGGATGTGCTGCCCAGCGAGCTGGTCGAGGCGATTCGCATGGTGAACGCCGGCAAGTATGTGGTCAACGGCCAAGTCCTGGCTGGCACGGCTGAGCTGATGGACTGGCTGCTGGACTGGTACAAGGAGCGAACGAGCTTCGACGGCGACGCTCAGGGCACGCTGATGCCGCTCACCCCGCGCGAGATGGATGTGTTGGAGCTGATCGTGCGCGGCGCCAGCAACAAGCTGATCGCGGTGGCTTTGGGCATCAGCCATCAGACTGTCAAGAACCATATGAGCAGCATCTTTCGCAAGCTATCGGTCAACGATCGCACCGAGGCTGCCATGATCGCCCTGCGGCGCGGTTGGGTGCGCCTGCAGGACGCTGGCGCGCCGACCGATGACATCCAACAGGGATAGACTATGCAAAACAGATCTTCACAGGAAAACGGCCAGAGCTTTGTCGAATACGCGTTGATTCTCCTCCTCATCGCCATTGTCGTCCTGGCGATCTTCTTGATCATGGGCGACGAGATTCGCAATTTCGTCAACGACGTGTTGCAGACCTGGTTCCCCTCCTGAGACCAGCCAGGCGCACACTGGGAGCATCATGGCCCCGCTGCCGCCCGCGCTGGCCGCGCTGGCCCCGACGCCGCCAGCCGCCAGCGCACCCGCAACCATCCCCCATCAACTGCTGGATATGCTCTTTCCGGCGCGCTGCGCGGGCTGCGGCCAGATCGGCGAGCTCTTCTGCCCGGCCTGTCTGGCGCAGGTGCAGCCGGTGCCGCCGCCGGTCTGCGTGCGCTGCGGCCGGCCCGTGCCGGCGGCAGGTCGCTGTGCAACCTGCCTGGCCGGGCGCTTTCATGTCAGCGCGATCCGCGCGGCCGCGCTCTACGCCGATCCGCTGGCGCAGGCCATCCACCGCTTCAAGTATGAGAACCGGCCTGAGCTGCATCAGCCGCTGGGGGAGCTGCTGGCCAGCTATTGGCGCGGCCGGTCGGTGACGGTGGATCTGGTGATCGCGGTGCCGCTGCACCCCCAGCGTCTGGCCGAGCGCGGCTTCAACCAAGCGGAGCTGCTGGCCGCGGTGCTGTGCCGCCAGGCCAAGCTGCCCCAGTTGCGGCCGGACGTGCTGCGTCGCACGCGGGAGACCCAACAGCAGATGCTGCTGGGGCCGGTCGAGCGCCGCGCCAACGTCCAGGACGCCTTCGCCTGGCAGGGGCCGGCTCTCGGCGGCTGCAAGGCGTTGCTGATCGACGATGTGGCCACCACCGGCGCCACGCTGGAGGCCTGCGCGCAGGCGCTGCTGGCGGCCGGCGCGGGCAAGGTCTGGGCGCTGACGGTGGCGCGGGCGTTGGGGGACGGGGGGACAGGGTGACAGGGTGACA
>JAJTXO010000324.1 GCA_021463315.1 Caldilineales bacterium
GCCGCGCAGGCGGCGCAGCAGCCGGTCCGGCAGCGAGCGCTGCGCCCGCCGTGCGAGATCGCGGTGCCCCAGACGTCCCACGGCGCGCTCTCGACGTCCTCGTGCTTTCCGCTCGCGAGATGGTAGCGACGCAGCCGCTTGAACTCGCCGCCGTCGTTGGTGCGGTAGTAGAGCCACTCGCCCTTGGGGTCGAACTCCTCCGGCTCGTACTCGACCTGGCCCTGGTGCGGCGAGACAACGACGAGCGCGAGATCGAACAGTTGCGCCAGGCCTTGCGCTATGCCCCGCAGGACGCCATCTCAGCCGCCAAGCTGGGCGAGCTGCTGCTGCATACAGGGGAATATCGCGAATCCTACTACTGGCTGTTGGAGGCCCAGGAGCGCAACTATCGCCTGCCCGACGGCGGCAACCGCGTGGCGCAGAATCTGCGCCAGGTGGGGCGTCTCATGGAACAGCTTCACATGCAGAGCCGTCTGGCCGAGGAGCTGCGCATCTTTTCGGTCAGCAGCGCCGAGGCCGATCCAGCAGCCGATGTCGCCATCGATATCTAACGTCGCTCAATTTGAGCCATTCAGCGCTTGATTCAAGCTTCGCGCAGCCGAACACCCAGCACAGAGCTACGTTATGACCCGAATTCTAGCCATTGAAACCTCATGCGACGAGACCGCGGCCGCGGTGATCGTCGACGGCCGTTATATCCACTCCAACGTTGTGGCCTCTCAAATCGAGCTGCATCGGCGCTACGGCGGCGTCTTTCCTGAAGTCGCGTCGCGCCAGCACGTGCTCTCCATCGTCCCCGTGATCGAAGAGGCGCTGGCGCAGGCCGGGCTGGGCTGGGCCGAGCTGGACGCCATCGCCGTCACCGAGGGGCCTGGCCTGGCCGGCTCGCTGCTGGTGGGCGTCAACGCGGCCAAGGGGCTGGCCTTCATGCGCGGCCTGCCGCTGGTGGCCGTCAACCACCTGGAGGGGCATGTCTACTCCAACTGGCTCGTGCCGCAAACGCTGAGCGCTGAAGCCCGAACGATGCATCCGGTGTCCGATCCTCCGAATTCATCCTTCAGCGTTCAGCCTTCATCCTTCCCCATCCTGGTTCTGATCGTCTCCGGCGGACACACCGAGCTGGTGCTGATGGAGGATCATGGCCGCTATTGCCGGCTGGGCGGCACACTGGACGACGCGGCCGGCGAGGCCTTCGACAAGGCCGCGCGGCTGCTGGGCCTGCCCTATCCTGGCGGGCCCATGGTGCAGCGGGCCGCGCAGGGGGGCGATCCGGCGCGCTTTGCGCTGCCGCGTGGCCTGATGTCCCCCGAAACCGCGGCCACCCACCGCTACAACTTCAGCTTCAGCGGCCTGAAAACGGCTGTGCTGCGCTTGATTCGAGAGCAGCAGGCCAGCCTGGGCGACGCAGCCTGGCCGGAGGGCTATGCAGGGACGATAGCCAGGCAGGCAGAGGATGTAGGGGCGGAGACAGACGACGAGCGACGCAAGGTGCAGATGATCCGCGACATCGCGGCCAGCCTGCAGACCGCCGTGGCCGACGTGTTGGTCAGCAAGACGCTGCTGGCGGCCGCGGACTATGGCGCGCGCCACGTGTGCGTGTGCGGCGGGGTGGCGGCCAACGGCGAGCTACGCCGTCAACTGGCCCAGCGCATGGCCCTGCCCTACTCGATTCCCCCCATCTGGCTGTGTACGGACAACGCGGCTATGATCGGCGCCGCGGCCCACTACCGCTTCGCCGCCGGTCTGCTTGCCGGCCGGGACCTGGATGTCAAGGCGCGCTGGCCGCTGCGTTCCTGGTGACGCCGCGCGGTCACAGATCCAGCACCACCGCCCGGGGTTCCCCCTTTTGACTGCCCACCAGCCGCGCATCGATGGGGCCGGTGCGGCCTGACACCGCCCACTGGCCAGCGCGGTGGATGTGGCCGCTCACCACGTGCGTCACCTTGGGCGTGCCCAGCACCACCTCGCCCAGGGTGAAATTCCCCGCGTAGGCTCGCATCAGGCTCCAGAATTCACTTTCGGGGTGGTTGGGCACCGCCTGCTCGAAGATGGGGACATGGGTGACGACCAGAATCTGACTGACGGCAGGATCGCCGGCCGCGCGACTCAGCCGGTCGGCAAAGCGCCGCGCCAGGAAGCGCGCCATGGCCACATCGCTCCAGGGCCAGTCGATGAAGTCCGCGTCATGGTTCACCAGCCGCTTCGCCGCGCGCAGGGCGTCATCGTCCAGCTCCAGATGCGGCGCGCGCGCGGAATAGTCGTACCAGCCCATGGTGCCGACGATGGCCAGCGTTCGCCCGCCCGCCAGCGGCAGCCGAATCGTCTCATCCTCCAGCCAGATGAAGCCTTCTTCGCGCGTCGCTGCGGGCAGGGCCTGCTCCCACAGCGTCCTGCTGTCCATCTCCCCCCGATACAGATCGTGATTGCCGGCCAGCAGCAGCTTGGGGCAATCCAGCCCGGCGAAGAGCTGCAAGGCGCGACGGAACAGGCGCAGCGGGTGGCCTACATCGCCCGCCACCACCAAGCAATCGGGCTGCTGCGCCTCCACCCAGCCGGCGAAGGCCGCGAAGATCTCCCGTTGGGAGGGGCGATAGTGCAGATCGGCGGTGATCAGGATGCGCATGGCTCAGGGCAGGGCGGTGTTCCAGAGCAGGGATTGGCCCGAAACCGGCGGCTGGCCGACGTTGTTGCAGGCCACCGGCCAGGCGAAGCTGGCGTCCCAGCTCTCCGCGCCCACCGTCGCGCTGGCGCTTTGCACGGTCGCACCATAGTTGATCTGCACCCGTCCGCCGGGCCGCAAAATCACCTGAAACGTGCTGGCGCCGCCGCTCTTGTGCGGCACATCGCGCCACTCCACGGCCAGATAGCTGGCGGTGCTGCGATAGATCACGCTCCCGCCCTGGCTGGGGTCCAGGTCATCCCACAGCGCAAAGATCGCACCGTTGGGGCCCATGACGCTGGGCAGGCAGTGGTTGAGTGCGTAGGCCGCGCCGGGATAGCTGGCGCCGAAGCTGATGAAACCGTTGGCATGCACGAACGCTTGGCCGTAGTTGCGGCCGTAGAAGGGGAAACTGAAGGCGAGCGGCACGGTCTGCACGCCATCGTCGCCCAGCAGCAGGCCCAGCCCGCCGTTGCTCACATTCACCCAGCTTGTCGCCAGCACGCCTTGGCCCACGGTGGGCAGATAAAGCTGGCGCATGTGACTGACCACATTCACCCGCACGGTGATCACATAGTTGCGCTGCTGGCCAAAGGGATCGACGGTGCGCAGCCCGATGGAGCCCCAGTTCTGGCCCAGCGACGGCGGCAGGCTGTAGAGGCCAATCTGCAGACGTGGCGCATCCGGGTAGGCTACCGAGCCAGACCAAGGCAGATCGACGCGCAGCCAACCGGGCGAGACGCTGGTGATCTGCCAACTCAGCGGCTGCTGGCTTTGGTTGCCCAGCGTCACCGTCGCGCTGGGCAGCGGCTGGCCGGCCGCGGCCAGCAGATAGGGGCTTTCCGGCGTCAAGCTGAGGAAGGGCGGGATCGCCCAGCGCAGGCTGGCCGCGGCGTCAACGCGGCCGTGGCCCAGCAGATCGTTGCGGCCAGCCACGTAGGGGGCCGATCCCACCTTGGCGGCTGTGTTGCGCAGGGTATCGCTGACTGCGGCCGCGCTCCACTGCGGAGCATAGCCGCGCAGCAGCGCGGCCGCGCCGGAGACGTGGGCGGCCGCGATGGAGGTGCCGTAGAGCATGGCGTAGCCGCCGCTGAGGCTGGTGCTGTAGACCGGATCGCTGGCCTCGCCGCCAGGGGCTGCCACAGTCACCTGCGGGCCGCCGTTGGAGTAGGACGCGCGCTCCTCCCAGCGGGTGGTGGCTGCCACCGCGACCACCTCGGGATAGGCCGCGGGATAGCTGACGGCCGCGGGCGGCTGGCCGGGCAGCGAATTGTTGCCGGTGGCCGCCACCACCAGAATATCGTTGCTGCTGGCCGCGGCGATCGCGTTCTGCACCGCGACCGATGGCCCGCTCAGCGCCAGGCTCAGATTGATCACCTGGACGCGGCGGTTGGACGCGGCGACGATGGCCTGGGCGATGTTGCTGGCTGTGCCCGCGCCGTTGCGGTCCAGCACGCGCAGCGGTGCGAGCTGCACGTTCCAGGCGCTGCCGGCCACGCCCAGCCCGTTGTTGCCCGCGGCGGCGATCACCCCGGCCACGTGCGTCCCGTGGCCGTACTGATCCTGGGGCACGGTGTCCCACTCCACGTAGTCGAAGCCGGGCTGCAGGCGGCCGGCGAACTCAGGATGGCTCAGATCGATGCCCGAATCGATCACCGCCACCACCACCGACGCCACGCCCTGGTTCAGCGCCCAGGCCAGCGGCAACTGTATGCGGCGCAGCGACCACTGGGCCGACCAGAAGGTGTCGTTGGGCTGCACCCCCTGCGCGCTGAGGGGTGGATTGGCCTGCGCGGCGGGCGCCATCAGGACGCCGGCCGCATAGGCCAGGTAGTCCGGCTCGGCGAAGGCCACGGTCGGCTCAGCTTGCAGCGCTGCGACGGCGGCCAGCTCCTGGCCATCGGGCACGGCCACGATGTCCGTAGCTAGCTCGTCGATCGTGCGCAGCGTTTGCCAGCCCTGCCCGGCCAGCAGATCGCGCCGGCTGCGCTCGGTAGCGCCGGGCTTCCAGCCCACCAGCACCCGGCCAGGCATGAACGCGCCCTGAGCTGCCGCGGGCGGAGCAGACAGAAGCTGCGGCGCCTCTTGCGCGGCAGCGACGCTGAGCGGCAGAACGAGCGCCAGAATCAACAACGCCGTTCCCAGAATCGATGTGACACCCCGTCCCCGTCTGCATGGATCAATGCGCCCAATAGCGCCCCGCACGGAGGATTGATTGCCCCTGGGGCAAAGAAGCTCAGTCATGGATCAGCCTCGTGGGCCATCTTTAAGGTGGCCAGATAGTTGCCGCCCGCGCGCTGGCCTGGGGGCCAGCTGTGCGCATTGCGGCCCCAGCATTGTACCCTGTCTGGCCAGAGAAGCAAGACTGGCGTTGACGCCAGACCCAGCTTGCGCTAGAATAACAGGCGCAGGCATCGTCGGTTGTTCTCTGATCAGCAGTATCATCTCGATGAGCTGGGCAGAGACTTCCGAAGTCTGCGCAGGTTTGTTCAAAACGGGCTCACAGTCCATAGGACTTCGGAAGTCTTCTCCAAATCTATTGAGATGATACCTTTCCCTCAATCCAAGGAGCGTCCCCTTATGGTCAATGCCATCGTCCTTATCAACGTCGAACGCGGCCACGTCAACGATGTGGCGCAACAATTGGTGGCGCTGGACGGCGTCACCGAGGTCTTTTCCGTAGCCGGCCGCTACGATCTGGTCGCCGTGCTGCGCTCCCCCACCAACGAGCGCATCGCCGAGCTGGTGA
>JAJTXO010000325.1 GCA_021463315.1 Caldilineales bacterium
GTGGCCTTCCCGCTGCGCGTGCGCGCAGATGTGCAGCTCGGCAACGACGGCCTGCAGACCAACCACGCGCTGTGGAACGGCCAGCGTCAGCGCTACGAAGCTTTTTTCACCGCCTATCAGGCCGCGCAAAGCGGCCGCAGGCCGCCTGCCCGGCAATGGCACGTCCCGCTCCGGTCCAATCCCCCGCGCTGCAGCGACTATGCCCAGTATCGTCGTCTGGTCAATCTGGCCGTCGATTTCATCGTCGACAGCGGCGTCCAGAAGGTGGTGGTCTCGCGGGCGGCTGCGGTCAACCTGCACGCCGGCTTCGATCCCGTCGCCACCTTTCAGGCGCTGTGCCAGCGCTACCCAACGGCCTTCGTCTCGCTGGTCGCCATTCCTGGCGTCGGAACCTGGATCGGCGCCAGTCCAGAGTTGCTGCTGGCCACCGATGGACGCACGCTGCACACCATGGCCCTGGCCGCCACCCAGGCCCGGCCGCACGGCCAGCCGCTGCACGCGGCTCGTTGGAGCGCTAAAGAGATCGAGGAGCAGGCGCTGGTCAGCGACTACATCCGCGACTTCTTCCAGCGCGCCGGCGTGGACGAGGCGGCCGAAAGCGGCCCGCGCACGGTCGCGGCTGGCAATGTGATCCATCTGCAAACCGACTTTCGCGTACAACTGCCCCGACCAGAGCAGATGAGCCTGGCCAACCGGGTGCTGCACGAGCTGCACCCCACCTCCGCGGTGTGCGGCATGCCCAAAGACAAGGCGCTGGCCTTCATTCGCCAGCACGAAGGCTACGACCGCAGCTTCTACAGCGGCTATCTCGGCCCGGTGCATATCGACGGCCAATCGCATCTTTATGTCAATCTTCGTTGTATGCAACTGGGGCAGGACACCGCCTATCTCTACGTGGGCGGCGGCGTCACGGCCGAATCTAACCCTGACGCCGAGTGGCGCGAGACCGAGCTGAAAGCCGGCACCCTGCTGGCCGTGCTGCAGGCCGGCGTGGCCGAGCCGCGCCGATCATGACCCTCCCCGATTCCACCCCATCCAGCCGTCTTCAGATGCTGCAGGCCCTTGCGCGCCTGTGCGTAGAGCAGGGGATGACTGACTTCATCGTGGCGCCCGGCTCTCGCTCGGCGCCGCTGACCGCGACGCTGGCGGAGCAGCCGGGGCTGCGCTGCCGCGCGGTCTACGACGAGCGCGCGGCCGGCTATATCGCGCTGGGCCTGGCCCAGCAGAGCGGCCGGCCGGTGGGGCTGGTCTGCACCTCGGGCACCGCGGCCGTCAACCTGGCGCCTGCGCTGGTGGAGGCCTTCTACCAGAACGTGCCGCTGCTGGCGCTGACGGCCGACCGGCCGCCGGAATGGATCGATCAACAGGACAACCAAGCGATTCGCCAACGGGGGCTGTATGCGCCGCACGTGCGCGGCAGCTATGAGCTGCCGGTGGAGCTGGAGCATCCCGACGCGGTCTGGCACGCGCTGCGCGTGGTGCGCGAGGCGATCGCGCTGGCGCGCGGGCCGCTGCCGGGGCCGGTGCATGTGAATGTGCCGCTGCGCGAGCCGCTGTATCCGGTGGAGCTGGCTCGGTCACAGACCGGCCAGAGCGGGGCGAGCGGCCAGAGCGGGGTTGAGACCGGCCAGAGCAGGGTGGCTCGGTCACAGACCGGCCAGAGCGGGGTTGAGACTGGCCAGAGCGGGGTGGCTCGGTCACAGACCGGCCAGAGCAGGGTTGAGACCGGCCAGAGCGGGGCGAGCTGCCAGAGCAGGGTGATGCCGGCGCGGCTGCAGTTGACGGAGCAGGCTTGGGACGATCTGCTGGCAGAGTGGCGCTTGGCTACGCGCAAGCTGATCCTGGCCGGCATGGCTGCGCCGGACGACAGGCTGCGCAGGGCACTGGGGAAGCTCAGCCGGCGGCCGGACGTGGCAGTGATTGCCGACATCACCGGCAACCTCTTCCCCGAGGCCACGCCGCTGCACCACGGCGACGCCATCCTGGGCGCCGAGGAGGAAACCGTGCGCCGTGGCCTGCAAGCCGATCTGCTGATCAGCTTCGGTGGCCCGGTCACGTCGAAATATGTCAAGCAGTTCCTGCGCAGCCACCCGCCCCAGGCCCATTGGCGCCTTCAGCCGGCCGGCCCCGCGCCCGACACCTATCAGAACCTGAGCCGCATTGTGCCGATGCAGCCTGACGATTTCTTCACGGAGCTGGCGCGGCGCGCCGGTGCGCCGCTGGCCGGCGTGGACTACGCGGCGACCTGGGCGCACCAGGAGTCTCGCGTGGCGAACAGCCTCGATAGCTTTCTGCGAAGCGCCAGCTTTGGCGAGTTCCAGGCCCTACAGCGCGTCATGCAGGCTCTGCCGGCCGGCAGCCGGCTGCAGCTCGGCAATAGTATGCCCATTCGCTACGCGAACCTGATCGGCCAGGCGTCCAGCGCGGCGCTGCGCAGCGTCAACAGCAACCGCGGGACCAGCGGCATCGACGGCGCGGTCAGCACGGCCGTGGGCGCGGCCCTGGCCACGGACGAACTGACGACCTTGATCGTGGGCGATCTGGGTTTTTTCTACGACCGCAACGGGCTGTGGCACCCACACCTCCCCGCCAACCTGCGCATCGTGCTGCTCAACAATCACGGCGGCGGCATCTTCGACATCATCGACGGGCCCAAGCGGCTGCCGGCCGAGCTGCACCGCACGTTCTTTCTGACGCCCCAGCCGCTGACGGCCCGCCGCACGGCCGCGGATCACGGCCTGGACTATCTGCACGCGGCGGACGGGGCCAGCCTGGACGCGGCCCTGGCCAGTTTCTTCGCCCCCCGCCCCCGCGCCGCGCTGCTGGAGATCGAAAGCGATATGGCGGTCAACAGCCAGGTGTTCCGCCAGTTCAAGGAGCTGATCGCGCGGCTGGCGTAGACGTGGTCAAGCTGATCGAAGCCACCAAAACATCCCGCGATTCCGGGTTACGAGTTACGAGTTACTCGTTACGAACCCATACCCAAAAGCATCTTTCCCCAAGGAGCACTCACCATGTCCGAAGCCTCATGGCAGACCATCAAGAGCTACGAAGAGATCCTGTTCCAGTTCTACGACGGCATCGCCAAGATCACCATCAATCGGCCTGAGCGACGCAACGCGTTCACCCCGCTGACGGTGCAGGAGATGATCGATGCCATGGCCATCTGCCGCGAGGACCCAGCTATCGATGTGATCATCCTGACCGGCGCGGGCGACCTGGCCTTCTGCAGCGGCGGCGACCAGGCTGTGCGCGGCGTGGGCGGCTATGTGGGCAAGGACCAGGTGCCGCGGCTCAACGTGCTGGACCTGCAAAAGCTGATCCGCTCGATCCCCAAGGCGGTGATCGCGATGGTGGCCGGCTATGCCATCGGCGGCGGTCACGTGCTGCACGTGGTGTGCGATCTGACCATCGCGGCCGAGAATGCCCGCTTCGGCCAGACCGGGCCGCGGGTCGGCAGCTTCGACGGCGGCTTCGGCGCCTCCTACCTGGCCAGAATCGTCGGCCAGAAGAAGGCGCGGGAGATCTGGTATCTGTGCGACCAGTACGACGCCCAAGAGGCCTTGCAGATGGGACTGGTCAACAAGGTGGTGCCGCTGGAGCAGTTGGAGGCGACGACCATCGAATGGTGCCGCAAGATCCAGCAGAAAAGCCCGCTGTCGATTCGCATGCTCAAATCCTCCTTCAACGCCGAGCTGGACGGCCAGGCCGGCATCCAGGAGCTGGCCGGCAACGCCACCCTGCTCTACTACCTATCCGAGGAGGCGCAGGAGGGTCGCAACGCCTACGTGGAGAAGCGCCAGCCGGACTTCGGCAGGTTTCAGAAGTTTCCGTAGCGGTGATTGGTGGATTGGTGGATTGGTAGATTGGTAGATTGGTAGATTGGTAGATTGGTAGATTGGTAGATTGGTAGATTGGTGAAGCGGTAGACAAGTAGACAAGTAGACAAGTAGACAAGGCAGGAATTACCCTGAAGCGCCCATTGCAGCTCGTGCGCGTGGGGGCGAGTGGGTTCTGGCGGCGTCTGCCGACAGGCTTCAGCAGCCGCTGTATACTTCCACTAGCCGAGGGTCGCCGCCAGAACCGTGTCGAGACCCGGAGTATGGCTGAGATCGACCATGCTAACTATCAAGCCAATTCCTTATAGGCTGCACTTTAGGCGCCCCGCGGCCACGTCGCGGGGCGCGCTGCGCGCGCGGGAGATCGTCTTCCTGCGCGCCGAACAGAACGGCGTCATCGGCTGGGGGGAGTGCGGCGTGGTGCCAGGCCTGAGCCGCGACGATCGCGCGGATTATGTCGAGGCGATCCGGGCCGTGTGTCACGCCATCAACCGCGGCGCTGATCCGGCGGAGCTGGAGCTGGCCGCGCTACCCAGCATCGCCTTCGGGCTGGAGACGGCGCTGCTGGACCTGGCCGGCGGCGGCCAGCAGCGGCTCTTCGACACTCCCTTCAGCCGCGGCGAGGCCATGCTGCCGCTCCACGGGCTGATCTGGATGGATACCCCGGCCGGGATGCTGGACCAGATCGAGCGCAAGCTCCGCCTGGGCTGCCGGGTGATCAAGCTCAAGGTGGGCGCGCTGCCCTTCGACGACGAGCTGGCGATGCTGGCCGAGCTGCGGCGCCGCTGGCCGGCCGGCGAGATCGAGCTGCGGCTGGATGCCAACGGCGCGTGGCAGCCCGACCAGGCGCTGGCGCGGCTGGCTGCGCTGGCCAGCCTCGATGTGGCCTTTCTGGAGCAGCCGATCCGGCCCGGCCAGCCGCAGGAGATGGTCGCTATCTGCGCGGCCTCGCCTATCCCCATCGCCCTGGACGAGGAACTGATCGCGGCCGACGATCCGCTCGCGCTGCTGAGCACGATCCGCCCGCAGCATCTGGTGCTGAAGCCGTCGCTGCTGGGCGGTCTGGCCGCCTGCCAGCGCTGGATCGACGCCGCGTCCCGGCTGGGCGTGCAGTGGTGGATCAACTCGCTGCTGGAGTCCAACATCGGCCTGAACGCCATCGCCCAATGGACCAGCGCGCTGGACGATGGCCGCGTGCATGGCCTGGGCACGGGGCAGCTTTTCGCCAACAACATCCCTGCGCCGCTGCGGCTGGAGGGGTGCGGGCTGCGCCTGGCAACCGACGCAGCCTGGAGCTTCGGCGGGCTGGCAGGCTGATCGACGCGCCGTTCCCGCGTCGCGTGCGTTCAATACCCGAGCCCGGCTAATGGATCTTGAGATCGGTTCCGGCAACAGAGCGGAGCGCGTCCGTATGCGATCCCGCCGGGGGATCATGTGCGGCGAATGGTCGCTCATGCAAACCCGCCGGGGGATAAATCCCACCGGCTACAATGCAGCGCGTGGTGCATGACTGAGCTTGCTTTAGCATGCTTCTGCGCAGCATGCCAGACGCCGATTTCATTC
>JAJTXO010000326.1 GCA_021463315.1 Caldilineales bacterium
GGTGAGGGTGCTCCGACTCCCCTCGCCCTCGGAGGGAGAGGGGTTGGGGGTGAGGGTGAGTCTCCCCCCCGTATCGCCGCTCCAAACTCGACCCGCCCAGCTCGCCGCGTGTCAGGCCGACGATGTAGATCAGATTGCCGGCCGCCTTCAGATCCATCGTGACGGTGCGGTCGATATCGGGCACGATGGCCAGCGCCGAGACCACCAGGGTGCCGGGGATGGCGTGCTTCTGGCCGTCCGCGCCGGTGTACTCGTTGTTCAGGCTGTCCTTGCCGCTGATGAAGGGCGCGCCGAAGGCCACGGCCGCGTCGTAGCAGCCCTGCACGCAGCGCACCAGGCTGCCCAGCCGGTCGGGCAGGTTGGGATTGCCCCAGGAGAAATTGTCCAGCAACGACACCTGATCCGGGTCCGCGCCCACCGCGACCACGTTGCGCAGCGCCTCGTCCACCGCGGCCCAGGCCATGCAGTAGGGATCCAGCGCTGTGTAGAAGGGGTTCGCGCCCACAGCCAGGGCAACCCCGCGCACGGTCTCACCGTCCACCGTTGACCATGCACCGTTCACCGGGCGCCGCAGCGCGTCCAGCGGCGCCAGCACCGCGGCGTCGCTGGGGCCGGCGTTGGCCGCGCCGGTGAAGGGCTTGACCAGCGTGCCGCCCTGCACCTCGTGGTCGTACTGGCGGACGATCGGCTCCTTGCTGCGCGTTTCGGGCATGGCCAGCAGGGCGAGGAGAGTCTCGGTCAAATGGTCAATGGTGAATGGGTAATGGTTAATGGGTAATGGGGGAGGGGACCACTCGGCGCGCAGATGGCGGCGCGGAATGCCGTCGTGCAGGAATTCGACATCCACATCGCCGACCAGATGCTCGCCGTGGTAGATGCGCAGCCGGCCGTCGCCGGTGAACTGGCCCAGGGCGGTGGCCTCCACGTCGACGCCGGCGCAGATGGCCTGGAAGCGCGGCCAGTGGGCCGGCGGCACGGCCAGCACCATGCGTTCCTGCGCCTCGCTGAGCCAGATCTCCCAGGGGCGCAGGCCAGGATATTTCAGCGGCGCGCGCTCCAGATGCACCATCGCGCCGAGCTGGCTGCCCATCTCGCCCACGGCCGACGATAGCCCGCCCGCGCCGCAGTCGGTGATAGCGCTATACAGTCCCTCGTCCCGCGCCAGCAGCACCGCCTCCAGCACCTGCTTTTCGTGGATGGGATGGCCGATCTGCACCGCGCTGCCGGCGATGGCGCCGGTCTGGTGGTCCATCTCCATGGAGGAGAAGGTCGCGCCGCGCAGGCCATCGCGGCCGGTGCGGCCGCCGATCACCACGGTCAGATCGCCAGCCTGCGGTGTCGTGCGGTGGGAACCGTGGGGCAAAATCCCCAGACAGCCGCAGAAGACCAGCGGGTTGGCGGTGTAGCCCTCGTCGGTGAAAAGCGCGCCGTTGACCGTGGGGATGCCCATCTTGTTGCCGTAGTCCTCGATGCCGGCAACCACGCCGTCGGCGATGCGCCGCGGGTGCAGCACGCCGGCCGGCAGCCGCTCCCAGGGCAGATCGCGCGGGCCGAAGAAGAGGATGTCGGTGTTGGCTATCGGCCGCGCGCTGACGCCGATCACGTCGCGCACCACGCCGCCCACGCCGGTGTTGGCCCCGCCGAAAGGCTCCAGCGCCGAGGGATGGTTGTGCGTCTCCACCTTGAAAGCCAAATCGAACTGCTCGTCGAAGGCCACGATGCCGGCATTGTCCACAAAGGCCGAGCGCACCCAAGGCTTGGCCGCCCGCTCCGTCGCCGCGCGGATGTAGCTCTTCAGCAGGCCGTCGATGCGGTGAACGGTGAACGGTGAACGGTGATCGGTGATCGGTGATCGGTGATCGGTAATCGGTGATCGGTGATCGATGATCGGTAATCGGTGACCGGTGCTTGGCTGCGGTGCTTCACCAGACGCGTGACCCGCCTCCGCCATCTGCTGTGCCTCATCCGCTGTGGTATCCGCCTCCGCCATCCGCTGCGCTCCATCCGCTGTAGTATCCGCTGTGGTATCCGCCCAGGGCCCCACATACTCAATCACCGCCTTAAACGTCTTATGTACGCAGTGCTCCGACCAGGTCTGCGCCAGCATCTCCAGCTCGACATCGGTCGGCTCGCGGCCCTCGCGGCGATAGTAGCCCTGGATCGTCTGCATCTCGGCCAGATCCAGTGACAGCCGCCGCGCCTGGCTGATAGCCAGCAGCCCCGCGTCGTCCACCTCCCGCAACGGGATCACCTCCACAGCATCGCCCATCACATCCCACGTGACGCGCTGCACCTCCTCCACAAAGGGGGGCGCGGCCAGCTCGTCGATGTGGTAGCGCTGGATCACCTCGTTGGCTAGCAGCCCGCGCGCGACGCGCTGCACCTCCTGCTGGTTGACGCGGCCGGTCAGGGTGTAGCGCTGCCCGCTGGCCGCCTGGCGCAGCCCGTCAACGCCGATCATGGCCGCGCCGGCCAGCAGGCTCTCCGCCACGCTGTCGGTGACGCCGGGCAACAGCGTCACCTCCACCGCCCACGTGTCGGGCGGCAGGGCCGGCCGCGCCAGCGTCTCCAGTCGCTGCCAGCGCGCCTCCTCGACCACCGGATCGTGCAGCAGCGCGTCCACCAGCCGCCGCACCGCGTCCTCATCCAGGCCCGGCGCGCCAGCCGCGGCAGGATCGCCTCGCAGGAAATAGAGATCGGCGACCGCGACAGACTCCACGCCGCCGACGCCCAACGCCTCCACCTGCCGCAGCAGCCCCAGCCCGCGCGCATCCACAAAGCCCGGCTTGATCGACACTTCGACGCGGTAGGTCATAGCTACTCCTTGATGGGGACTGGGGGCTGGGGACTGGGGACTGGGCTTTCCGGAACCGATCACCGTTTACCGATCACCGTTCACCGCGGCCCCGCCTGATAATTCGGCGCTTCCTTGGTGATGAAGATGCTGTGCGGGTGGCTTTCGATCAGGCCGGCGTTGGTGATGCGGGCGAAGCGGGCCCGGTCGCGCAGGTCTGCCAGGCTAGCCGCGCCCACGTAGCCCATGCCGCTGCGCAGGCCGCCAGTGAGCTGGAACATGTAGTCGGCCAGCGAACCCTTGTACGGCACCTGGCCCTCGATCCCTTCCGGCACCAGCTTGCCGAAAGTGCCCAGGTTGGCGCCTTCGGGTTTAGCTGCCGCGTCGCCGGCGCGCTCTGCGCTCTGGGCTGTGGCATAGCGATCGCTGGCCCGTCCCTTCATCGCGCCGAGGGAACCCATGCCGCGGTACTCCTTGAAGCGGCGGCCTTCGTAGATCACCAGGTCGCCGGGCGATTCCTCCAGCCCGGCCAGCAGCGAGCCCAGCATCACCGCGTTGGCGCCGGCCGCCAGCGCCTTGACGATGTCGCCTGAATACTTGATGCCGCCGTCGGCGATCACCGGCACGCCGTAGCGCCGCGCGGCCTGGCTGCAGTCGGCGATGGCGGTCATCTGCGGCACCCCCGCGCCGGCCACGATGCGAGTCGTACAAATTGAACCAGCCCCGACGCCCACCTTGATCACATCAGCGCCGGCCTGGATCAGCGCCTCCGCGCCCTCAGCCGTGACCACGTTGCCGGCCAGCACCGGCAGCTCGGGCGCGATCATCTTGATGCGCCGGATCGCCTTGAGCACGCCGGCTGAATGGCCGTGGGCCGTGTCCACCGCGGCCGCGTCCACGCCCGCGTCCAGCAGCAGTTCCAGCCGCTCGTCCAGCTCCGCGCCGACGCCCACGGCCGCGGCCACCAGCAGCCGGCCCCGCTCGTCGGTGGCAGCGTGGGGGAAGTCCAGCTTCTTGAGGATGTCCTTGTAGGTGATCAGCCCCTTGAGATTGAAGTCGTCGTCCACCAGCGGCAGCTTCTCGATGCGGTGGCGGTGCAGGATCGCCTTGGCCTCCTCCAGTGAGGTGCCCACCGGCGCGGTGATCAGATTCTGGCTGGTCATATAGGCGGTGACCGGCGCGGCGCGGTCGGTGGCAAAGCGCACATCGCGGTTGGTGAGGATGCCCACCAGCTTGCCGCCGTCGGTCACGGGCAGGCCGGAGATGTGATAGCGGGCCATGATGGCCTCGGCGTCGGCCAGGGTGTTGTCAGGGCGCAGGGTGATGGGGTCGACGATCATGCCGGCCTCGGAGCGCTTGACCTTGTCCACCTCATCGGCCTGCGCGGCCGGGCTGAGGTTGCGGTGAATCACGCCGATCCCCCCCTGTCTGGCCAGCGCGATGGCCAGCCGCGCCTCGGTGACCGTGTCCATGGCAGCCGAAAGCACGGGGATGTTCAACTGAAGCCTGTCATGCAGGTGGGTGCGGATATCGACCTGCGCCGGCAGCACCTCGGCAAAGCCAGGCACCAGCAGCACGTCGTCGAAGGTCAGGGCCTCGCGGCCCAGCAGATCGGCAAATTGCATGGCGACCTCTCCCCCAGGACTGCCAGTCCTTCTGAGGACTGGCAGTCCTGGGAATGCAACAGAAAAACGAAAGCCCTCGCCAACGAAAGCTACCAGCCGTTGGTAGGGCGTCTGAGGTTTTCTTCTCGGGCTGCCAGCATTGTACACCCAAGCGCAATCGGGGGCAAAACCAACGACGCCGAGTCCGCGCTTCAGAGCGTTGATGCCAAGCCCTGAACTACTCGAAGAGGTAGTGGACACATCCATCGTCTCTATCGTCCTCCACTGTCCAGCAGCAAATCCCCCATCACCCGCGCCCGCTCCGCCTCGCCGTCGAACGACAGGTAGATGGTCTGCTGGCGGGTGGCCAGCTTGCTCTTGTCCTTGCCCCATTGCAGGCCCCAGGCGTCCATGACCGCGGTCTTGTCCGGCAGCACCTGCTCCACCAGCAGGCGCAGCGCGGGGCGTCGGGCGCGGCCGAAGCCCAGCACGCCCGGCTCGACCGCCCGCAGCTCGTTGCTCTTGACGAAGATGTACCACATGCCGATCTCCTCCTCTGGCCAGCGGGCCAGGCCAGCCAGCCGCCGCGCCGGCTGCACCACAGCCATGATGACGTGCTCACGCGTGCTGAAGCTGCGATAAAATGCCAGCAGATCGCTGAAGTGCTGCGCCTTGCCCTCTACCTCGAACAGGCCGGTGGCATGCACAGCCAGCTTTTCGGTCGGGCTGATGGGCGCGGCGGCAGGCGCAGGCTGGCCGCCGGACTCAGGCCAGAAGTGGACGTACTGGCGGCCAGCGGCCAGGCGCTGGCCGATCAGCAGCGCCAGCGCCAGCAGCAGGACGATCAGCCCGCCGGCCAGCCCGCCCGGCAGCAGGCCGGCGGCCATGACAAAAGCAGCCAGCAGCAGGACGATGAGGATCCAGCGCTGCGCAGGCGCGCCCAGAACCTGATAGCGGCGCAGGATGTAGAGGGTTTGGAGGATGATGGCAAACATAGTTCAGT
>JAJTXO010000327.1 GCA_021463315.1 Caldilineales bacterium
GGCGCTGGCCGGCGCCGCGGCCTACATCGCCGTCACCGGCCAACTGACCGCCGTGGCGCTGGGCATCTGGGCGCTGCTGGCCATGCAGAATGCCACCGGCGTGCTCTACGTCCGCCAGCGCCTGGCCGACGGTCCGCAGCGCGACAGCGGCCGCTCCTTGACGCTGTGGGGCCATGTGGCGGCCTTCGTCGCGGCCGTGGCGTCGGGCGCGCTGGGCTGGACGCCGCTGCTGGCGGCTGTGCCCTTCGCGGGCTTCCTGGTGCGCGCCCTGTGGGCCGTGCGCGAACATCGCCCCGTGCCCAACATGAAGCGCTTTGGCTTCACCGAGATCGGCGTCGAGCTGCTGGGCGGCGCGCTCATCGTAGCCGGCTACCTGCTCTAGCCGTAGGACGATCTTCCAGATCGTCCCTCTCCGCCCCGGAGGACGATCTTCCAGATCGTCCCTCCGCCCCGTAGGACGATCTTCCAGATCGTCCCTTCCCCCCAGGACGATCTGGAAGATCGTCCTACGATTTTCAGACGGCGATCTCCAGATCGCCGTACAGGGTGTTGCTGTTGCCCTCGCCGAACGATCTCCACAAGGCCGAGACCGTCTACACGATCCTCATGGAACGCTATGGCCATCCCGACTGGCGGCCCGATTTTGCGCCCATGGACGAGCTGATCCTGACCATCCTCAGCGCCAACACGTCAGACATCAACAGCGGGCGGGCCTTTCAGCGGCTCAAGGCGGCCTATCCCACCTGGCAGGCGGTGCTGGATGCGCCGCTGGCAGAGCTGACCGACGTGATCCGGCCGGCCGGCATGGGGCCCACCAAGGCCCCGCGCATCCAGTCGGCCCTGCGGCGGGTGCAGCTCGAACGCGGCGAGTTTGACATAAGCTTCCTGGCCGAGCTGTCGGCGGAGGAGGGGCTGGCCTGGCTGACCCAGCTCGACGGCGTGGGCCACAAAACCGCGTCCATCGTGCTGCTCTTCTGCTTCGACAAGCCGGCCTTTCCGGTGGACACCCACGTGCAGCGGGTGACGCAGCGGCTGGGGCTGGCGGGGCCCAAGGACGATCCCGCCAAGATCAAGGCGCTTTGGGAGGCGCTGGCGCCGGCCGATTGGTTCTTCGCCCTGCATCTGAACCTGATTCGCCATGGCCGGGAGGTGTGCCACGCGCGCCGCCCCGCGTGCGAGATCTGCCCGCTGCAAGCACACTGCGACTACTACGCCCGCGTGTTCTCCGTGGGACCTGATTGAAGCCAGGCTCTGAAAAGACTTCGGAAGTCTCTCTATATTCCCCAAACAAGTTCTCGGAAGGAGCTCGGTATGGCCCGCAAGATTCTGATCATCGTTCTGGCTATCATCGGCGTGCTGGCGCTGGTTCTGGTGGGCGCGCTGTTCTTTGTGCGCTCCAGCGCCAAGACCAAGACGGACGGCGCGCTGGCGGCGGCTGGCCTGCAGGGCGAAGTCACCGTCCACCGCGACGCCAACGGCGTGCCCCACATCTACGCGGGCAGCGCGCACGACCTTTTCTACGCCCAGGGCTACGTCCAGGCCCAGGATCGCCTTTTCCAGATGGACTTCCAGCGCCGCGTGGGCCTGGGCCGGCTGTCGGAGGTGCTGGGCGAGGCCACGCTGGAGACCGACCAGTTCCTGCGCACCCTGGGCACAGGCCGGGCCGCGCAGGAGGACCTGAAGCTCCTGGAGCCGGAGACGCAGGAGGCGCTGCAAGCCTACGCCGACGGCGTCAACGCCTTCATCGCCGCCAACTCGGACAAGCTGCCCATCGAATTCCGCATCCTGGGCTACACGCCGGAGCCGTGGCAGCCGCTGCATTCGTTGGTCTGGGGCAAGATGATGGCCTGGAGCCTGGGCGGCAACTGGGAGAACGAGCTGATGACCGCCCAGTTGATCGAGGTCTTGGGCGAGGAGCGGACGGCCGAGCTGATGGCCCGATATCCGGAGGATGGCCCCTTCATCATCCCGCCTGAGGTCAAGAGCTTCGCGGGGCTGGGCCAGTTCGACATGGACCGCGTCTGGGCGGTCAAGCGCCTGCTCAAGGTCGACGATCCGGGCGTGGGCAGCAACAACTGGGTGGTGGCGGGCAGCCGCACCACCACCGGCATGCCGTTGCTGGCCAACGATCCGCACCTGGGCATGCAGATCCCCTCGGTCTGGTATGCCAACGGGCTGCACGGCGACGGCTTCGACGTGGTGGGCGTGGGCTTCCCCGGCGTGCCCGGCGTGGTGATCGGCCACAACAACCGCATCGCCTGGGGCGTCACCAACGTAGGGCCGGACGTGCAGGACCTGTTCATCGAGAAGATCAACCCCGACAACCCCAACCAGTACGAGTTTCAGGGCCAGTGGGTGGACATGCAGGTGATCGAGGAGCGGATCCAGGTCAAGGGGCGGGAGGAGCCGGTGATCCAAACCGTGCGCATCACCCGCCACGGGCCGATTCTGAACCAGGTCAGCGGCGCGATCGACGACGACGCCCAGCCGCTGGCCATGCAGTGGACCGCGCTGCAAGGCACGCCGCTCTCCCAGGCCATCCTGCGCATCGACCAGGCACAGAACTGGGAGCAGTTCCGCGCGGCCCTGCAGGATTTCGCGGTCCCCTCGCAGAACTTCGTCTACGCCGACGTGGATGGCAACATCGGCTACCAGGCGCCCGGCTGGATCCCCATCCGCGCCCAGGGCGATGGCACGGTCCCTGTGCCTGGCTGGACCGGCGAATACGAGTGGACCGGCTATATCCCCTACGAGGAACTGCCCTTCGTCTACAACCCCGAGGTGGGCTATGTGGCCACGGCCAACAACCAGGTGGTGCCCGACAGCTACCCCTATCTGATCACCACCGACTGGGCCGCGCCCTACCGCGCCCAGCGCATCGTCGAGCTGATCGAGAGCCAGCCGCAGCTCAGCCCTGAGGACTTCGCGGCCATCCAGGGGGACATCCACCCCGTCCCCACCGACATCTTCACCCCGCTGCTGGCGCAGATCGATCTGAGCAGCAGCCCGGCCGCGGCGCAGCAGGCCCTGGCCG
This sequence comes from Caldilineales bacterium, assembly GCA_021463315.1. Lineage (GTDB taxonomy): Bacteria > Chloroflexota > Anaerolineae > JAAEKA01 > JAAEKA01 > JAAEKA01. Next base: position 3,035 of record JAJTXO010000327.1, read on the forward strand.
CGCTGTTGGCCTGGGATCGCCGTATGACAGCCGACGCGGCCGAGCCGCTGATCTATGAGATGTACCAGAAGCTGCTGATCCAGGAGACGGTGGGCGATGAGATCATCGCGGCTGGCGGCGAAGAGCTGGCCGAGGACTACCTCTCCGAGTTCCGCAACAGCTCCACCCAGGCGGTGCAGCGGCTGGTGGACGCGCCGGACAGCCCCTGGTGGGACGATGTGCGCACGCCGGCCGTGGAGAGCCAGGGCGAGATCGTGGCCCGCGCCTTCACCCTGGCCGTGGAGGCGTTGCAGACCCGCTTCGGCAACGATCAGGCCCGCTGGCGCTGGGGCGACGCGCACTGGACCAACCTCGATCACCTGGTCTTTGCCTCGGTCAGCCCGCTGGACAAGATCTTCAACCGCAGCATCCCGGCCATGGGCAGCAGCTTCACCGTCAACGCGGCCGGCGTGGACTACGAGGATTTCACCATGAACAGCGGCGCCAGCTTCCGCCAGATCGTCGATCTGAGCGACCTGGGCGCGACGCAGTTCATCTACACCACGGGGCAGAGCGGCGATGTCTTCAGCCCCCACTACGACGATATGGTGGATCCGTGGCAAGCGGTGCAGACCATTCCGCTGCTCTTCACTCAAGCCGACGTCGAGCAGGCCGCGGTGGATACCTTGGTCCTGACGCCGGGGCAGTGATAGAACCGCGGATTTGCAGAAGGCGCGGATCGGAGAGAGACCCCTCCGATCCGCGCCTTCCTCCGACCCGTGTCTTCTACAAATCCGCGGTTCTCTCCGATCCGCGCCTTCCTCCGACCCGTGTCTTCTGCAAATCCGCGGTTCTCTCCGATCCGCGCCTTCCTCCGATCCGCGTCTTCTGCAAGTCCGCGGTTCTCTCCGATCCGCGCCTTCTGCAAATCCGCGGTTCTCTCCCCTGGATCACGGCGCGGCTGCGGCGCTCCACGTGTCGCTGAACGGATCGTAGGTCAGGCGCAGGATCGTCTCCTGTCGCTCGCCCGCCACCTGCAAGGTGTAGTTGAAGTTGACCAGGTAGAGGGTGGCGTCGGCGCCGGAGCCAAAGCGGATGCGGCGCACCGTCTGCCGTCCCTCGGTGGGCAGATCGGCCAACGAAAGCTCGAAGCGCGGCTCGCCGGTGAAGCGGCCCTGTTCGTCCAGCGCTATGGACCACATCTCTGGCCGCCGCGTCAGGCCATAGTACAGCCGCTTGCCCTGGCTGCCGTTGTAGACCCCCACCCCCATCGCGTCGATTCCTTCCAGCATGTCTACCACCTGGCCGCTGGCCAGATCGATCACGAAGATGCGCCCTACCTCCTGGCCGGCGGTCGAGCCGGCCAGCGAGGCGGCATAGAGCAGCTCGCTGTCGCAATCGTAGGCCAGGCCGACCACGCCGAAGGGATTGGCGCCCGAAGGGGGCAAGGCCGCAGGCAGATCGATCCACGGCGCCATGATCTGGCTGTCGCTGTCCACCTTGTAGACGATGTTCTGCTTTTCGGGCGGGTTTTCCACCAGGCTGACCAGCGGCGCGGGCGCGGTGTAGACGTTGCCGCTGCGATCGTAGGTCCACGCGCCCAGATAGCCCGCGTCGTCCCAGGTGGGATGCTGGTAGAGGCCGCCCTGGCCCTGGTTGGCTGTGGGATCGACGATGGCCAGCCCCATGACGCCCTGGATGGCGGTGCCGATGCTGGCCTGATCGCCGAAGCCCAGGGCTGCGGTGAAGCGCGGGCCGCGCCGGCAGAAATCGCCGGCGCTGAGGAGACGCGCGGGCGCCGTGGGTTCAGCCGTCGCGGGGACTGGGGTTGCTGGCGCGGCCGGCGTGCAGCCTGCCAGCCAGAGCATCGTCAGCAGCCACAAGATTGGCAGCGCGGGCCGCGGGGCCAGCCAGCGCTGCCTCATCAGGTTTGGGCGAATCGGGTGCATGGGACTCCTTATGGCGCCGGCGCAAAGAGCACGCCGAACGCGCAGGGGTGAATCTGGTTGACCATCTGGCCATCGACGATCTCGGTGGTGACCCAGCAATACTCGTCGCCGGGAGTGTCGTCGTTCTTCAGTTGGGGCACGTACCACAGGATCAGATCCTCGCCGGCCAGCGGCTGCGCCGGCTCCATGTACTGCTCTGGACCCTGCCGATGATCCTCGTTGCAGCAGGGGCCGATGGTCAGCAGATCCGCGTCCCCCTCGCCCGGCTGCGCTGCGGTCACGAAGGTGAAAGCGTTGTCGCCGCGGCTGCCCTGGGGCAGTTGGCCGCGGTTTGGCTCGACATAATAGGTCTGGCCGTTGGCCGCCTCGATGCGAAACTGCGCCCCCCCAGGGCTGAGCGGCGTGCTTTCCTCCTGCAGCACCCATTGCTCCTGGC
>JAJTXO010000328.1 GCA_021463315.1 Caldilineales bacterium
CCGGGGTCGAGACTTCCGAAGTCTGCGCAGGTTTGTTCAAAACGGGCTCACAGTCCATAAGACTTCGGAAGTCTTCCCCAATCTATTGAGATGACACTTTGCGTGCGATAGAAATCGTGAAGTACTGAGTTTGTGGACAGTCAGCGAACCCCCAACATCGGCAAGACGTAGGTGCGCAGGATCTCGTTCAGCACGAAATAGAGCAGCGGGCTCATCGCGGCCAGCACCACCCGCAGCGCAGCGCTGGCATTGCGGAAGGGCCAGGTGGGCGAGCGATAGACGGTGGTGCGCAGCCCGATCAGCTTGTCGGTGCGCTCCGCCAGCTCGCTGAGCATCTCGTTGCTGACTTCGGCGCACTCCATCAAGCGGGACTGGCAGCCAGCCAGCTCCTGGCTGATGCGCGCGGTGATCTGGCTGCGCGCTTCGCCCATCTGCCGGTGGACCCCCCACAGCGGCAGAATCAGCGCGCTGAGGCTGGCCAGGGAGGCCAGGGCCAGCACGCTGTATTCCAACAGATCGCCCGGCGCGCCCAGGAGAATCACGAATATCAGCACCGTGACCGCCACGGTCAGACTGTGGCGCAGGCTGAGCCGGCCGAAGGGCAGGATGCTGTCTGGATCCAGGGCGTTGATGGTCAGCGGCTGCTGGGCCAGGTGTCCCAGGCCGAAGCCGAAACGCACGGTGCTCCAGACCAGCGCCAGCCCCGCCCAGGCAAAGATGGTGTAGGCGACGACGGTCAGCAGGGTTTGCGGCGGGCTGGCCGTCAGTTGATAGGCGGCCATCATCGGATAGGGGAGGCGCAGCACGACAAACCAGAGGAGGGCTACGGCCAACGCCACGGCCAACAACACGCCCTCAGTCCGGGGGCTGGTCTGGACGATGCGTTGCACCGCCTTGTCGTAGGCTGCATCGTCGATCCGCACGGCCGGCCGCAGCCGGGCCAGTTGCGGCAGCGCGCTCCGCTTCAGCGCCAGCAGCGCCAGCAGCATATAGACCGTCAGCAGGGGCAGCGTCAACCGCAGCGCCAGGTTGCCGGGGGTGAACAGCCGGCTGATGTTGCTGAGCATCGCCTGTTCCATGGCCTGCTCGGCCAGAAGCAGCAGGCCCAGCAACAGCGCGACCACAGGGTAGGGCAGGGGGAGCCTGTCCAGGGTCAGTTCGGCCAGGGGCTGCCAGCGCGCGATCAGCGCGGCCGTGGACAGAGCCGCGCCAGCCGCCATCGGCTGCGCGCTGCGCAGAGGAGGAGCAGGGTGGAGATCAGTTGCTGCCATCGTTCTGGGAGTCGGACTGGTTGTTGGGCGGCTGCCGATGGGGCGCACGGCTGCGCCGGCCCAGCGGGCCCGGCTCGATGAGAGCCAGAAGAGCGATGACCACAAACGCGAGGATAATCACCACAGCGAGAATCTGCCAGATCAGCATCGGGGGGACGCCTCCTGCGAGAATGATGCGCGAATTATGGCATAGCGCGATGAGATTTGCAAGCGCGCGCGCTGTCGGCAGCAATCCCGCCTCATCCGTGGCCCGTAATCTGTGGGGTGTGTCATCTCAATACACCCATTGGCAACCACTGACAGACTACCGCGTTTGGCGGGGTTATGCTAGACTCAGGCCATGGACGACGATCAGCTCTCCTGGACTCCTGGCCAGCAGGCGCCGCCAGCTCCGATCCGACGCAGCATGCGCATGCGCAGCCGGCTGCCGCTGGTTGTCCTGGGCTTGCTGCTGGTCAACCAGGTTTTCAACCCGGCCCGCATCTGGGTCGGTATTCTGTTGGCGCTGGGCGTGTTGCTGCTCTTCTGTTACCTGTGGGCACGGGCTCTCAGTTTCGGACTGAGCGGCCAGCGCGCGGCGCGCGGCGTCTGGGTGTTGGTGGGCGACGTGCTGAGTGAACAGTTCACCGTGACCAACAGCGCCGCGCTGCCCGCCTTGTGGGTGGAGGTTCTGGACCATTCCAATCTGCCTGGCTACCGGCCAGACTGGGTAGCCTATGCGGGGGCCAACGACCAGCAGAGCTATCGGGCCGAGGGGCGCTGCCAGCGCCGCGGCGTTTTCAGCCTTGGCCCGTGGGAGCTGCGCAGCGGCGACCCGCTGGGCTTGTTCCAGGTGGTGGTGGCCTATCCTGATGTCCGCTCGATTCTGGTCTATCCGCGGGCCATGGTGCTGCCCGATCTGCGCCTGCCGCGCGGTCTGGCCCCTGGCGTGGCCCGCACCCAGCGCCGCACCCAGCAGACCACCACCACCGTGGCCACGGTGCGCCCCTACACGCCGGGCGATCCGCTGCGCGCCATCCACTGGCGCAAGACGGCCCACATGGGCGGCGTGCAGCCTGGCGGCCTCCCCTTCATGGTCAAACAGTTCGACCTGGAGCCGTCCGGCGACCTGTGGATTGTGCTCGATCTGGATCCGGCGGGCCATGCGGGCCGGGGGAGTGAGAGCACCCTGGAATATGCCATCACCCTGTGCGCCTCGCTGGCTACGCAGATGCTGGCCGAGAACCGGCGCGTCGGCCTGGCCGCGCCTGGCTGTCAACTGCCGCCCCAGAGCGGCCAACTGCAGCTCTGGCGCATCCTGGAGGCGTTGGCTCAGGCTGATCCTGTGCCTGGCTACCCGCTGGACCGTCTGCTGCGCGATCTGCACCCCACCAGCGGCCGCGGCCGCACCATCGTCGCGGTGACTCCTTCCACCGATCCAGCCTGGACCGGCGAGCTGCTGCATCTGGCGGAGCGGGGCAACGCGCCCGCCGCGCTGCTGCTGGACGCGGCCAGCTTCCTGGCCGCTGATGCGCCGGAGCAGCCCGCGGCCGCGGCCCGGTTGGCCGGCCTGCGCGCGCTGCTGAGCCAGCACGGCGTGCCCAGCCATCTGATCGACCGCAGCTTCGTCTTTCGGCCACTGTTCCAGGTGGCGCGCACCCGCACCGAGCTGCGCACCCTTTCCGGCACGGGCCGCGTCATCGCGGTCGAGGTGGAGGAGGTGCTGTAGCCATGGAGACGCTGCTGCGGCTGCTGCACCGCCGGCGTCCGGCCGAGGGTTGGCTGCTGTGGAGTCTGGCCTTGCTGACTCTGCTGCTGCTGGCCGCGGGTGTGGGCGCGGCCGGCTGGATACCGCACCTGGGCCTGTTGCTCAGTGTCGTGATCGTCATCGCCTACTGGGCGGGCTTCTGGCTCAGCCGCGCCCGCGGCCGCGGGCGGCTGGCCGGCTGGTGGGCGGCTGCGCTGCTGGCCCTGCTGGGCGCGCTGACGGTGGCGCTGCTGGCCGGCTGGCGCGAGGCGCCGCAGACGGCAGAGAGCGTCCATTGGCTGGCATGGCCGTTGGTGCGGGGCAGCCAGGCCATCGGCGAGATGAGCGACCGGCTGTGGCAGTGGGGGAGCGATCTGGCCTCGGCCGGCTGGGTCGAGCAGGATGACGCGGTCTTTCGCTGGCTGCTGGGCATGGCAGTCTGGGCGGCCGCGGCCTGGGCGGCCTGGTGGCTCTATGCCCGCCGCCAGGCTCTGGCCGCTTTTCTGCCGGCCGGCGTGCTGCTGGCCAGCAATGCCTTTTTCTACTGGGATGGCCGGCTGTGGCTGCCCTTCTTTCTGGCTGGCGTGACGTTGGTGGCCGTGCTGCTCCAGCGCCATGCGTTGGAAGCGCGTTGGAGCGCGCGGGGCATGGATTACTCGGTGGATGTGCGCCACGAGGTGCTGGCCAGCGCCGGCAGCCTGGCGCTGCTGGTCATGCTGGCTGGCTTTGTCATGCCGCCCCTGGCGTTGAAGCCGGCGGCCAACTGGTTTGCCGGGCTGGTGCAGGCGCCGGTCAACCGGATCGAGCAGGCCGGGCAGCGCGCCTTTCCCGGTCTGCGGCGCACGCCCGGCGCGCTGCTGGCTACTGCGGATCGCGCCGGCGCCATGCCGCGCAGCCATCTGCTGACCGATGGGCCAGAGCTGGGCACAGCCGCGGTCATGCGGATCAGCACCGATGAGCTGGCCGGCCTGGCGCCCGGCCAGCCGCCCAGCCCGGCCATGCAGCACAACTGGCGCGGGCTGACCTACGACATGTATAACGGCCGCGGCTGGCGCAACTCTCCCTTGCTGGCTGAGAGCTTCGCGGCCGGTGAGCCGTGGACCGAGGAGCCGCTGCCCTGGCGGCGGCCGCTGCGGCAGTGGGTGAGCATGGAACGGAGCGGCGACCGCGCGCTGTACGCGGCGGGCGAGCCGCTGGCGGCCAATCGACCCTACGAGCTGTTGGTGCGCCGCGATGCCGCTCAGCCGGCCGCGCATCTGGCGGCCATGGTGGCCAGTGGCCGCAGCTATCAGGTGTTGTCGCTGACGCCCGACGCCCCGGCCGACACGCTGCGCGCCGCGGGCCAGGACTATCCACCGGGGGTCGAGGCGCTCTACCTGGCGCTGCCGCCGCTGCCGGCGCGCGTCGGCCAACTGGCCCTGGAGGTGACCTCCGGCGCAGCCACCCCCTACGACCAGGCGCTGGCCTTGGAGGCCTATCTGCGCCAGTTTCCCTACAATTTGAGCGTCTCGGCGCCGCCGGCGGGGCGGGATGCGGTGGACTATTTCCTGTTCGATCTGCAGGCCGGCTATTGCGATTATTACGCCAGCGCGATGGTGGTGCTGGCCCGCAGCCTGGGCATTCCAGCCCGGCTGGCGGTGGGCTACAGCAGCGGCGCGTACGATCCCAACCAGCGCGCCTTTGTGGTGACTGAGCAGAACGCGCATAGCTGGCCGGAGCTCTATTTTCCGCAGATCGGCTGGGTGCGCTTCGAGCCGACCGCGTCGCTGGCGCGGCCGGAGCGCCTGGCCCCCTACGAATTGCCTGCCCCCCCTGAGACAGCGATCGGGGAGGGGCTGGCGCAGGTGCAAAACGACCTCCAGAGCTTTCGGGAGGATCAGATCGTGCGCCGGCGGGTGGGTTGGCTGATCTTTCTGGCAGTGGTTGGCGTGTTGGGGCTGGGCGTCTGGCTGCTGCGGCGACGACGCGGCCAGCCAGGGTTGCTGATGGCCTATGGCCGGCTGGCTGGCTGGGCGCGACGGCTGGGCGTAACGCCCCAGCCGGGCGATACGCCGTCGCAGTTGGCCCAGGCGTTGGGTCTCCGCCTGTCAGCAGCCGAGGCTGACGCACCGGTTGGGGAGCAGGTGCAGCAATTTGTGCGCAGCTTCGAGGCCGCGCAGTATGGCCCGCGGCCGTTGGAGGCGGCAAGGGAGGCGCGCGGCCTGTGGCCGGCACTGGAGCGCGGCCTGCGGCGCATATGGCTGCGGAGTATAGGGAGAAAGCGGCCGACCGGCTAACGCCCATCGCCACTCCCCCCTTGTCTACTCCCTACTCCCTACTTCCTACTCCCTACTCCCTACTCCCTACTTCCTACTCCCTACTCCCTACTCC
>JAJTXO010000329.1 GCA_021463315.1 Caldilineales bacterium
CCAGCTCGTCGGCTGAGAAGAGGCGGGCCTGGGCGTTGACCGGTGGAATGCCCATCAGGCGCACAATGCCGTTGCCGATGCCGTTCAGCACCAGCACGATCGGGGCGAAGAGCTGCCGCAGCACGCGCATCGGCCTGTCCAGTTGCAACACGGTGGTTTCGGCGTGTTGGATGGCCAGCGTCTTGGGCACCATCTCTCCCAGCACCACATGCAGGTAGGTCAAGAGGCCGATCGCCAGGATGGTGGCGACGGTGTGCGACAGCGGCCCGGCCAGCGGGGTGATCTGGCTGAGCGGGCCTTGCAGCCAGGCGGCCACGGTGTGCTCGCCGTACATGCCCAGCCCCAGGCTGGCGATGGTGATGCCGAACTGGGCGGTGGCCAGGTAGAGATTCTGCCGGGCTGGATTGGCCTGGATCTCCAGGACATCCAGTGCGGCCCGCGAGCCGCGCTCGGCCGCCTGGGTGAGCCGGGTGCGCGGCGCGGCCACAATCGCGAATTCGGCGGCCACGAAGAGGCCGTTGAGCAAGATCAGCGCGGCGATGATCAGCGTGGGCACGAGATAGTCGCTCATGAGGCTGTTTCCTTGCTCATGCGCTCCACCTGGTCGGGCGTAGCCGGCAGGCTGACCGCGGTCACGCCGTTGCCCTCGACGCGCTCGACCCGCAGCGATGCACCGGCCACCTCGACCAGCTCACCCACCTGCGGCACATGGGCCAGCTCGCTGAGCACCAGCCCGCCGATGGTGTCGGCCGCCGCGGTGGGCAGATGCAGGTCCAGCAGCTCGTTCAGATCCTCGATCAGCCAGTCGCCGCGCACCAACACCCGGTTGCCCGGCAAGACGCGGAAGAGCGGGGTCTCCTGGTCGAATTCGTCCTGCACCTCGCCGAAGATCTCCTCGATCAGGTCTTCCAGGGTGACGATGCCGGCGGTGCCGCCGAACTCATCCAGCACGACCGCGACGTGGTTGCGCCGGCGCTGAAGCAGCGTGAAGGCTTCGTCGGCGGGCATCGATTCGGGGATGAACAGTGCGGGCGCCATCACCTGGCGCACGTCGACAGCCTCCAGCGGGGTTTGGGCGTGCAGGCAGAGCAGGTCTTTCAGATGCACCACGCCCACCACATTGTCGATGCTGCCCGCATAGAGGGGCAGGCGGGAAAAATGGGAGCTGGCCAGCAGGCTGAAAAGCTGCTCGTAGGGCGCGTCCACCGGCGCGGCCAGCACCCTGGTGCGTGGGGCCATGATCTGGCGCACGCTGGCGTGGCTCATCCAGAGCGTGTTTTCGATCAGGCGCCGCTCCTGCTGGTCCAACACGCCCCCCGCGCCGCTCTCCTCCACCAAAATGGCGATCTCCTCGGCCGTGTGGATGTGAACATGTTCGCGCACCGGCTCGACGCCAAACAGCCGCAGCAGCAGTTGCGAGCTGCCGTTGAACAGCCAGATCAGCGGCCGGAAGATGAGCAGCGACCAGCGCATGGGCGCGGCTGTGAGCATCGCCAGCCGCTCAGGATATTGCACGGCGATGTTCTTGGGCACCAGCTCGCCGATGATGACCTGAAAGCCGGTCAGAGTCACCAGCACCACGGTGGCCGCCAGCGACAGCGCGGTCGCACCCGACGAGATGCCTAGCTGCTCCAGCCAGGGCGCCACGATCGGGCTCAGCTCCGCCTGGGCATAGAAGCCCAGCACCAGGCTGGAGAGGGTGATGCCCAACTGGCAGGCCGCGATATAGGCGTCTAGCCGGCGGGGATCTTCGACCACGGGCAGAATCAGGCTGGCCAGGGAATTGCCCTCCTCGGCCATCTGCGCCAGACGCGCGCGGCGGCTGCTGAGCGTGGCGAACTCAGCCGCGACATACAGGGCGTTGATCAACAGCAGCGCAACGATTACAGTGAGAATGACTAGCAAAAGGTTGCTCCCAGCAGGATGATGCGCCTATAGTATAAGCCCACTGGCGCTTCGTCCGCAAGTATGCCAGCATTGCTCTTGGTTGTCTTCTATGCTATAATCGCTGCCGTCAACCTCAGGAAGGAGTCCTATGTCCGGCGAAATCGACTTCTCGCTCATCTCCGCTGCCTTGCGCCGTCGTTGGTGGATCATCGTGCTCTGTCTGGCTGTCGCGCTGGGCATCGGCGTTGGCATTGGGCTGCTGCAAGGGCGGCGCTACGAGGCCAGCAACGTGTTGCTGGTGCAATCGCCCCGCTATCAATGGCGTTTTGCGGGGGAGATCACGGCCATCACCAGCCAGAGTCGCGACTTTCAGCGCGAGGTGCTGGCCATTGCCCGCAGCGGCGAGGTAGCCCAGGCTGCGGCGGCCGCCATGCCCTCCAGCGCTCAGGCTGAAGGCCTGGACGCGTCGGCGCTCACTGAGGCGATCACGGTGCGCGCCGGCGACGGCAACACCATCGTCGTGGTGGCCACAGCCGCGGACTCGGACCAGGCCGCCGCGATGGCCCGTGCCTGGACGCAGGCGTTGATCGCCGCCGGCCGGGATGTCTACGGCATGGTGGAGGATATGGCTTCCTTCGAGGCGGAGCTGCGTCTGTTGGAGACCGACCTGCGGGAGAAGGAAGCCGCGCTGGCCGCGGTGCGGGCGCGCACGGGGCTGTTCAGCAATGCCAATATGCCGGACGAGCTGATGGGCGCCAGTCTCAGCCTGCAGGAGGTCAACCGGCTGACGGAGAAGCTGGCCGAGTATACCCTGGCGGTGCAGCATGTGAACACCCTGCAGGATCAGTTGGCCGCGGCCGCGCCGGGCAGCGATCTGACGCAGTTGCCGTGGGAGCTGTTGGCCGGTCCTCCCTTCGACGAGCGGGCTGTTCTGACGGCTGAGCTCGCGCGCGCCAGCCTGGACGATCCCGCCCACCTGTTGGAGCTGTTGCAGCAGGAGCAGCGCGCGCTGCAGGCAACGGCCGACACCCTGGCCAGCCAGGCGGAGCAGCTACGCACCACGCTGGCCGCGGATTGGGAAGAGTACTCCAATGTCTCGCGCGAGCTGACCCAGGCGCGCGACCTGTATCAGATCATGCTGCGCAAGGTGAACGAGCTGCGGCTGCAGGATCTGCTGGATCCCAGCCTGCTGGCCCCTGTCGGCGGCGCGGATCCGGTGATCAGCCATGTGCGCGGCCCGATGCTGGGCCTGCTGGCTACCGCGGCAGTGGCGGGTTTGATCGTCGGCCTGCTGGCCGCGGTGCTGGTCGAGCGGGCGCAGCGCAAGAAAGGAGCATAGATCGGCAGAATGGTCGCCTCCTGTATTGACAAACAAGGGCCAAGTCTGGTATATTTGAGCTACAATGCCGCGCTGCATCATCAGCGAGGCAGCGTAGCCAGCCTGGTTCTCGCAGCCGATCCTCGTGGTTGCCTCTCACTCGGTTCGAGGTGTCAAATCGCAGCTGCTCAGCCATCCGTGCCGGGCGCTTGAATCGGTGTTTCAAGCGCCTGACATCTGAGCAGGTGCGGCAAGTCAATCAATTTCGCCTTGGTGTGCAGGAGGAGACGACAGTTCATGGACAACAAACCCTGGTTGAAGAACTACGACAAGGGCGTGCCCGCCACGCTCCAGCCCTACGTGCAGCAGACCATCGTCGATTTGATGCGCGAGACGGTCAGCCAACGGCCCGATCATATGGCGCTCTATTTCAAGGGCACCAAGATGAGCTATGGCCAATTGGACCAGTTGAGCGACCAGTTCGCCAATGCGCTGATTGCTATGGGCGTCAAGAAGGGCGACCGCGTGGCGTTGGTGATGCCCAACATCCCACAGTTCGTGGTGGCTGAATTCGGCGCCTGGAAGGCTGGCGCGGTGGCGGCCTGCATCAACCCGCTCTACACCGAATATGAGCTGGAGCACGCGCTGAACGAGTGCGGCGCTGAGACGGCCGTGGTGATGACCCTCTTCTACGACAAGGTCAAGCACGTCCAGGCCAAGACCAAGGTCAAGCGCGTCATCGCGGCCAACATCCGGGAATATCTGCCCTTCATTGTGCGCCTGCTCTTCACCCTGGTCAAGGAAAAGAAGGACGGCCACCGCATCGTTCTGCAGCAGGGCGATTTCTGGTTCCAGGACCTGCTGAAGCAGTATAAGGGTTCCGGCCGGCCCACGGTGACGGTCAACCCCAGCGACAACGCGATCATCCTCTTCACCGGCGGCACCACCGGTCTTTCCAAGGCCGCGGTGGGATCGCACGAGGGGCTGGTGATCTCGGGCAAGCAGATCTTCGCCTGGTTCCGGAACATCCTGAAGGAGTACAACGAAGTCTTCCTGACCGCGCTGCCGCTGTTCCACGTCTTCGCCAACGCCGGCGTGCAGATGGCGGTTCTGGCCAGCCGCGGCAGCATGGTGCTGGTGCCCAACGCGCGCGATATCCCCGACGTGATGAAGACGATCGAGAAGACCAAGGCGACCTTCTTCCCCTCGGTGCCGACCATGTTCAACGCCATGTTGAACCATCCCATGGTTACAGAAGGCAAGGTGGACCTGCGATCCATCAAGCTGTGCATCTCTGGTGCATCCGCGCTGTTGCAGGACACCAAGGAGAACTTCGAGAAGCTGACCGGTAGCCGCATCGTGGAAGGCTACGCCCTGACCGAATCGATGATGGCCATCTGCTGCACCCCGGTGGAGGGCAAGTACAAGCTGGGCTCCATCGGCATGCCGGTCTCCGATGTCTTCGTGCGCATCGCCGACGTGGAGGATGGCAACAAGACCCTGGCGCTGGGCGAGGGCAACGTGGGCGAGCTGGTGATCCGGGCGCCGCAGTTGATGCTGGGCTACTGGCAACGGCCGGAGGCGACGGCTGAGATGCTCAAGGGCGGCGAGCTCTTCACCGGCGACCTGGGCTACATGGACGAGGACGGCTATCTCTTCATCGTCGATCGCAAGAAGGACGTGGTCAAGGTTTCGGGCTTCCAGGTCTGGCCGCGCGAGGTGGAAGAGGTGTTGGCCATGCATCCCAAGGTGATGGAAGTGGCCGTGGCCGGCATCCCTGACCCGCGCACCACCGAGGCGGTCAAGGCATGGATCGTGTTGCGCCCAGGCGTAGCCGCCACTGCCGATGAGATTCAGGGCTACTGCAAAGAGAAGCTGACCGGCTACAAGGTGCCGCGCTTCGTCGAGTTCCGCTCGGAGCTGCCCAAGAGCACCGTGGGCAAGGTGTTGCGCCGCGAGTTGGTCAAGGAAGAGCTGGAGAAGTCCAAGTAGCCAAGCCGCTGGGTTTCATGATGTGATGCTTCCCAAAACGTGACCAGAGGCTCGCACTGGTCACGTTTTGCTTTGCAAGAGCGCGCCGCTGTTCTGTCAATCCTCCCTTCCCCTATGACTGACACTTACACAAGACGTGCGCTGCGGCGGCTGCTGCGGGT